>VGYV01000296.1 GCA_016872855.1 Planctomycetota bacterium | reverse complement strand
CCATGCTCATGCGGTCTGATGCTCATGCCATGCGGCATGCGGTGCCAGGCACAGCATGAGAGCGTAAGCGCCTGTCATTACGTGACTTCCATATCCGTACGACATTTTGCTCGCGTTCGGGCTCTTGCGGAAGGCTGCCGCGGCTTGCCCCGCGCCAGGGCCTTGCATCCGCGGCACCGTGTGCTATACTGGTCCGGGATGAGGTGCGCCACGACCCACGCCCAGAGGGCACGTGATGCCAGGCCCGCCTCGCTTCTCCCATGCCCACGCGACCCACCATGCCACCCTGCGGTGCAACAGCACGATCATCGAGGCCGAGAGCTGCCCCTTCCGCTGCCTGGCCCACGACTGCCTCAACCCCGTGCGGGGAATGGAGACCCGCTTCGCCCTGAACCGTCCCGACGCCCTGGTGCGCCGCGAGCGCACCGACGCGGGCATCGTCCTGGCTGCCCCTCGCCCCGCCAAGGGGCCAGGACAGGCGAAATGACATGCGACGCCGTAACCACTGGGCACGACGCGGGTTACGTCTCCGTGCTGTGCCTGGCGTGCTGTGCCTGGCACCGCATTGCGAGCGCGAACCGGGCCCGACGGGCAGCCTGTGGGAGTTCCTGATCGTTCTTGAACCCGAGTGGAAGTCGAGTGCCTGACGGGCCATGCGCTGGACAGACGGGAGGGTCGAACGTATTCCAGCACACACAGGAAGCTCGTCGGAGGAGATGCTCATGAATGTCCTCGTCACAGGAGGAGCCGGCTACGTGGGCAGTGTTCTGATGCCCATGCTACTCGGCGAGGGACACCACGTGGTGCTGCTCGAACGCTTCATGTGGGGGGTGAAGCCCCTCTTGCACCTTGCGTCCGACGACCGGCTCCAGATTGTGGAAGGGGACATCAGGGACACGGGGGCGGTGCGGTCAGCGGCGGAGGGCTGTGACGCCATCATCCACCTGGCAGCCATTGTGGGTTATCCGGCGTGCGCCATGGACCCCCACAGGGCGGTGAGCACGAATGTGGAGGGGACGAGGAACATCGTGGAAGCGCTTGGCGGTCGGAAGCTGATCTTCGCATCGACCGGCTCCACCTATGGCAAGGTGGATGGCATCTGCACTGAAGAGACCCCTATCGCGCCGCTCACGTTGTACGGCTCCTCCAAGTCCGAGGCGGAGAAGATGGTGACAGACAAAGGCGGGGTTGGACTGCGTCTGGCTACGGTGTTCGGCGTCTCGCCGAGGATGCGGCTCGACCTGCTCGTGAACGACTTCGTGTACCAGGCGCTGCACAACAGGCAGATCGTGCTGTACGAAGGCCATTTCCGGAGAACGTTTCTCGACGTGACCGATGCGGCCAGGAGCTTCGTCTTCGCCCTGAACCACTACGACAAGATGAAGGGCGAGACGTTCAACGTCGGCGACGAGGCGATGAACTACACGAAGAGGGAGGTCGCGAAGCGCATTGGCACCTTCGTGGACTACTATCTCCACGAGGCCGACGTCGGCTCCGATTCGGATAAGAGGGATTACGAGGTCAGCTACGCGAAGATCAGGCAACTCGGGTACACGGCGAACACCACCCTGGACGAAGGCATCCGCAAACTGGTGAAGGTGCTGAAACACGTCAGGATCACAAGTGAATGGAGTAACGTGTGATGAGAATCCTACTCACTGGCGGATCGGGGTTCCTGGGGTGCCACATTGTTGCAGAGGCCCGAGCGAGGGGCTATGAGGTCCTCACCCCCCGCAGCACGGAATTCGACTTGGTCACCATGAAGGGCGTTCAAGAGTACATGCGGAACCTGGTGGGTGGCGGGGGGCAAGTGGATGTGATTGTCCATTCGGCCGCCTACTATGGGGGGATCGGGATCAACGAAACGGAGCCGGCTACCATCTTCTACAGAAACACGCAGATGGCCCTGAACGTGTTTGAGCTGGCCAGGGAGCACCAGGTGCGGAAAGTGTTGCCCATAGGGTCTGCGTGTGCGTATCCAGGGTATCTCCAGGGGGATCTGAAGGAGGCGCACTTCTGGGACGGAAAGCTGCACGATTCTGTGGAGGCCTACGGATTCACGAAGAAGATCCAACTCGTGGCGCAGAGGGCGTACTTCAAGCAGCACGGCATTGAGTCGAACCACTTGGTGCTGACAAACTTGTACGGCCCGCATGATGTGTTCACCGAGCACCGATCCCACGTCCTTGCGGCGATGATCAAGAAGTTCACGGATGCAGATGACAAGGTCGTCCTGTGGGGGGACGGCTCACCCATCCGCGAGTTTCTTTATGTGAAGGACGCCGCCGACGCCATCGTACGGGCGATCGAGCTGGACCATGACCTCGAACCCATTAACGTAGGCACCGGAGTAGGCACCTCGATCGGGGAGTTAGCAGAACTGGTGGCGAAGCTCATCGGCTTCAGAGGTGAGATCGAATGGGACACATCGAAGCCCGGGGGTACGCACCGGAAGGTCCTGGACGTGACACGGATGAAGCAGAAGCTTGGCTGGTACCCGCGATGGCGCCTTGAGGACGGTCTCGCAGAAACGGTTGACTGGTACCTGAAGAACAAAGAGGCCGCCGACTTGAGGGAGTAGGCGAGACCCCTTTCGAGTCCTCGTCGGGGAGCCACTTTTCGGACGTGAAATGAAGCCTGCTCTGGTTTACAGCATGTCCGGGCCGAGGGCACTTTCCGGAAGCGCCGTGCATCCCGCCGCAAACCGATGACTTCCCGCGCCGCACCCCGAGGCTGGGCGCGCCCCCGTAGGATCCGGGCGCGGCAGGCGCGGGTGAACCTAGCCAGTCAGACTACTTCTGGGCGGGGGTCCCCGGCGGACGCAGCGTAGTACAGGGGGAGGAAGGTGAGGCGCTTCCCGGGCAGTGTGGCGTAGGTTCCCGAGTAGAGGACCAGGCCTTCGGGACAGTTGGGGTACGTGTCGAGCATCAAGTGGAGGCTGCGGAGGCTGCCCCCCGCCCCGGACTTCACTTCCACAGGCACGATCTGCCCCTTGCGGACGACCAGATAGTCCACCTCGGCGCTGCTGCCGCGTGCCTCGCGGGCCCAGTAGAACAGCTCCGACGAATGGCAGGCAATCAGTTCCTGGGCCACGAACTGCTCCGCCAGCTTGCCCCGGTACATGGCCAGCAGATCGTCCTGCCGCAACTCCAGGTCCGCGGGAACCTGGCACAGGCACTGCAACAAGCCGATGTCGAGCATGGCGGCTTTGAAGCGCCGCTCGTTCGCCCTGGCTCCGAGCGGCAGGCCGGACGGGTCGCACGAGACGATCTTGTGAACCACCCGGGCCTTGCGCAAGACGTCGAACGCCCGGCTGTTGGTGGGGCCGGAGTGGTTCTCGTCCAGGCGCGTGTACTTGATCTGCTCGCCGACGAGCCGCGCCACGCTCAGCAGCACTGCGTCGAGGCAGGTGCGGCCAACGCGCGGGCTGTACTTGGCGAAGTCCTCGCGGCAGGAGCCGAGGATCTCCGTCTGGACTCTGAAGGCTTCGAGCAGGGAGCCGGAATCGCGGTAGGCTTTCACGCTCTCCGGCATGCCGCCGACGAAGAAGTACGTCTTCAGCTCGGCCAGCAACTGGCGCTGGATCCCCTCGTCCACTGTGGACGGATGTTGGCCCGCACACTCAGCAGCGACCTCGTTGCCGATGCCGAGCAGGTACTCCCGAAATGTCATGGGGTAGAGGTGCAGATACTGGACGCGGCCAACGGGGACGGAAATCTCCCCGAGGGCGAACTCGATGAGCGAACCCGCCGCGATGACGTGCAAGTCGGGCATCTGCTCGTAGAAGTAGCGAAGCGCCATGATCGCGCGCGGGCAAGCCTGCACCTCATCCAGGAAGAGCAGGCTCCGGCCAGGGACGATGCGCGTGCCGCTGTCCAGTTCCAGGTGGCGCGCGATGGCCCTGGGGTCGAGGTTATCGCCGAAGTGCACGTGCAGGTCGCGGCGCTTCTCCAGGTCAATCTTCACCACAGAGTCGAACTGCTCCGCCCCGAAGTGTTCCACGAGCCACGTCTTGCCGACCTGGCGCGCCCCTCGCACGATCAGAGGCTTCCGCCGGGGCGCTGTCTTCCACTTCAGCAGTTGCTCCTGTGCTGGGCGATACATGGTGGAGACCTCGATAGCAGCGAGTGCCATTGACCTCTGCGGAAGTAATGTGCGCCATGTAGCCCCCGAATGGGGGCGACCCAGCCGTAGCCCAGGGCGACCGAAGGGAGCCCTGGGTGGGCCGTCCTCCACGGGGCAGCCCCCGAACGGGGGCGATTCAGATGGCCGTGAATCGCCCCTTTCAGGGGCTCATGCATGGGGGTGGCCTCGGTTCCCAGGGCTCCCTGCGGTCGCCCTGGGCTACGGCTGGCTCGCCCACTTCGTGGGCTGCCAACCAGAGCTTGGGACTACCGCGTGGTGAACATTACTTCCGCAGAGGTCAATAATATCAGTAACTCGGCCCACATTCTAACACATGGAACGCGAGAGTCAAGGATGTATCTTGGCTAACCTGCCCGTAGCGCCCGGAGAAGCATCCTTGTCGAAGGCGCAGTGTTCGGGAGCGCGTGGGGAACAGGCCACGAAAGCTCTTCCCGGCCCCGGAGCGCCAACGCGCCATACTGTATCACTCCAGGGAGGGGAGAAAGTGATACAGTATGGCAACGGAGGCCGTACAGGGGGCCGGATCGCCAAAGCGCCATACTTGATCATTTCTATGGGGGACGGAATTGATCAAGTATGGTGGGGAAGGCCGCAGAGCCGCCCGGATCGCCAAAGCGCCATACTCGATCATCCCGGTGGATGATCAGGTATGGCAGTGGGGCAGTCTGGTTTTCCAGACTCGGCTGTGGCGGCTCCTGTTGATCGTTCGCCCGCGAAGCGGTAAGCTGGGAGAGTGTGAGTGGGGCGGTCGGAGGAAGAGAGGCAATGCAGGCGGCGGTTCGTGTCATCCCTTGGGCCTTCGCCTTGGCCGCGGCGGTTTCGGCAGGCGGCATCGAGGGACTCTACAGCACGGGGGGGAAGGGGGAGGTGACACTGCGCATCGCACGGGGGAAGGAGGAGGGGACGCTCATCGGTGTGGTGGTGGCCGCACGGAGCGCGTGGCATCAGCAACAGCTCAATCAGACCGTGCTCGAACTCCGCCAGGTGAAGGAAGGCGTGTGGCGCGGGCGGTGCAGCGCCTACCACGTGTATGCCTCAAAGGACATGGAGGCTTGGCTCGACGTGTCGGAGGCGACGCTGCTGCCGAACGGCGACCTGCGCTGCGAGGTGAAGATGCCCGAGGGCGGCTCGGCGCAGTTCGTCTACAAGCGGGGCGCGGCCGCCGAGGGGGACGCCCGCCGCGGGCTGGAGGGTGAGTGGGCGGGCGCGGACGGAGCCGTGGCCGTGTTCCGCCGCGACGGCGACATCTACGTGGGCCAGGTGATCCGCCAGGGCTCGCCCGAGAAAGGCCCGCCGCCGAAGGAGACCATCCGCGTGAAGGACATGGGCGGCGGGGTCCACAAGGGCACCATCGAGGTCCGCAGCCCCGACGGCAAGACGGTGGACCTGGTCGAGGACATCGAGGTGGCGGTCCGCGGCGACATGCTAAGCTGGGCCTACGGGACGAAGGGGGGCAAGGTGGTGGCCACGGCCCGGCGGCTCGACACGGCGGGGGAGAAGGCCGAGCCGCCGCCCAAGGCCCCAGCCGTCGAGGTGGAGCCCGGCGACCTCGTGGGCAAGTGGCGCGCCCCCAGCGGCGACGCGACCCGCTACGTGCGCGACGGCGACCGCTACACGGGCTACATCCTGGCCATCGCGCCCAGCAAGCGCGGCTTCGGCTTCGTCATCGGCGAGGAGGGCGTCCGCCTCACCCGCATCCGCGCGGGCTTCTACGTCGGAAAGGTCCTCACCAAGGCCGAGGGCGGGGTGGACGCCTGGTGGGACGACATCCAGGTCACGGTGGAAGGCGACGAGTTGCGCTTCGTCCGCTACCTGCCCAACGGCAAGCAGGAGAAGGGCCGCTGCACCCGCATCGGCGGCCTCCAGGACGCCGCGCCGCCGGACGACAAGTGACCCCCCCCCAAGACGACGCGCTTGTTCGGAGTCCCGCCTTTAGGCGGAAGGGGAGGAGAGAGGACCGCCTGAAGGCGGGACTCCAAACAGGCGGCCCTCTTCGTTCAGAGTCCCGCCTTTAGGCGGAAGGGGAGGAGAGAAGACCGCCTGAAGGCGGGACTCCCAACGAGCTTACCCTTTGGGCAAGAGGTCCCGTCAGAAAAGGCGGAGCGGGTTCCCCAGCAGGGGGACCCGCTCCGCGGGTGGGCACGAACGGGAGCTGCCGCGCCGGGCGGCTATTCGGTGGGCTTCTCCTTCTTGAGCGGGGTGGTCCAGAGGTAGACCTTGCGCTCGTTGCCATCCTTGCAGGCCACGGTGGCCGTGACGTCGGGCTTCACGCCCTGCATGTCGAAGGCGTGGGAGACGATGCGGCAGCCGGGCTTCATCTTCTCGAGCTGCGGGATCAGCTTCACGTTCAGGCTCGGCAGCAGGTAGAGGGTGATGACGCTCGCCTTGCTGAGGTCGAGGGTGAAGATGTCCTTCTCCTCGATCGTCACCAGGTCCTCGACCTTGTTGGTTTTGACGTTCTCGAGCGACTCCTTGACCCGCTGGGGGTCAATGTCGTAGCCAGTGGCCTTGCACCCGGCCTTCTTGGCCGCGGCGACCACGATGCGGCCATCGCCGCAGCCCAGGTCCATCACGAAGTCGTCCTTCTTCACGTCGGCCAGGCGCAGCATGATTTCCACGACCTCGTGCGGGGTGGGCACGAAGATGACGTCGGGCTTGCGCTCCGGCTTCTTCTCCTCCTCGCCGGCCCAGGCCGGCGACGCGGCCACGGCGGCCGCCACCAGCACACATACCCAACTCAAACGCCTCGCGTTCACGGTCTCTGCTCCTTTCTCGGCCTCAGGGGCCGTTGGTTACTCCTCCTTCTCCCGCTGTAGAGGCGTGGTCCACAGGTAGACCTTGTGCTCGACGCCATCCTTGCCCTCCACGGTGGCCACGACCTCGGGCTTGCAGCCCTTCATGTCGAAGTCGTGCGACACGATGCGGCAGCCGGGCTTCATCTTCTCGAGCTGCGGGACCAGCTTCACGTTCAGGCTCGGAAGCAGGTAGAGCGTGATCACGCTCGCCTTGCTCAGGTCGAGCGTGAAAACGTCCTTCTCCTCGATCGTCACAAGGTCTTCGACCTTGTTGGTCTTGACGTTTTCGAGCGACTCCTTGACGCGCACCGGGTCAATGTCGTAGCCCGTGGCCTTGCAGCCGACCTTCTTGGCGGCGGCGACCACGATGCGGCCATCCCCGCAGCCCAGGTCGTACACGATGTCGTCCTTCTTCACGTCAGCCAGGCGCAGCATTATCTCCACCACCTCGTGCGGGGTGGGAACGAAGTGGATATCGGGCTTGCGCGACGGCTTCTTCTCCTCCTCGCCGGCCCAGCCGGCCGAGGCCAGCATCGCCGCCAGGCCCAGCGCCACCAGCAACCCTGTCCAACGCCACCGTCTCATGCCCTTCACTCCTTTCTCGAATCCTCCCCGTGCTCGTCCCTCGTCCTCGTTCTCGCCTCTGCTTGCGAGGGCCACCCCCTCCCGAAGGTTCCAATACCTTCGGGAGGCTATCTCCGGGGTCCCCCGCTGAAGGCGCCGTAGCCGCTATCCTCCCGAACGTATTGGAACGTTCGGGAGGGAGCGCAACATGCCATCCACTGCTCAGGACTGGGGTCCCTCCTTTCGTCGCGCGCCGGTGAGGAAGTAGAGCGGCACGCCCGCCAGCAGTACGCCCACGCCCACCAGGGCGCCCGCCTGCGTGTAGTTCAGGCCGCTGTAAAGCATGTAGCCGCACAGCAGCACGAAGACGACGACCGTCGCGGGGAAGAGGGGCACGCGGAACGGCCGCTCGACCTTCGGCTCCCACGTCCGCAGGATGAACACGGACAGGCCGACGAGCATCATGAAGAGCCAAAAGACCGGCGTGGTGTACTCGGCCATCGCCTGCGCCTCGTCCCCGAACGCCTTCTGGAAGCCCTTGCCGAGGTTCGGCAGCACCGCCAGCACCACGGCGAGCGCGCCTTGCATGAGCAGCGCGTTGACCGGGGCGCCCAGGCGCGGACTCCAGCGGCCGAGGAAGCCGAACGCCTTGTAGTCCGTGCCCAGTGCGTACATGGCCCGCGCGCCGGTGAAGATGCAGCCATTCACCGCGCCGAGGGCGGAGATGGCGATGAGGACGGTGATCGCCGTGCCGCCCCATTCGCCAACACCGATGCTCATAGTCTTCGCCGCCACCGCCGGACCGCTGCGCAGCCCGGCAAAGCCAAGGGCCCGCAGATACGCAACGTTCACCAACAGGTACAGAGCGGTGAGCAACGTGATGCTCCCCAGAAGGACCCAGATCATATTCCGTTTCGCGTCCCGCACCTCGCCCGCCACATAGGCGGCCTCGTTCCACCCGCCGAAGGTGATCAGGACGAAGACCATCGCAAGGCCGAACCCAACCGTCGGCGGCTCGGCCGGGCCGGCGGACTCGGCGGCAGGCGCCACGAGAAGGCCAACCACGGCAATCGCCACAACGCCCAGCACCTTGGCGGCGGTCAGGATGTTCTGAGTCCACTTGTCCGCCTTCCACCCCAAGATGTTCACCGCGCTAAGCGCGACGATCGCGGCCAGCGCGAACAACATCGGCAGCAGGCTTCCCTCAGGGACCTCCTGGCCCTTGGAGACGAGCTGGGCCATGTTCTTCCCGAAGACGTAGGCCAGCATCGCAATCGAGCCGGTCTGGATGACCGTGCTCCGTGCCCAGACGAACAGGAAGCTCACCTCAGGCCCGAAGGCGCGGCTGATGTAGGAGTACTCGCCGCCCACCTTGGGATACGCCGTGGACAGCTCGGCATAGCAGAGCGCCCCACACAGGCACAGGAACCCGCCGCCCACCCACGCGAGCAGCATCATGCCCGGACTCGCCGTGTTCTGCGCGACGAGGAACGGCCCGAGGAAGAAGATGAACGAGCCGATGACGATGCCCACGACGATGCAGATGGCATCGAAGACCCCGAGGTGGCGTTCCGGGGCGGCTGGGGTGCTACTCTGGGGCGTGCTCACGCTCAGCTTCTCCTGCGGGTCGAAGGTTGGTCGCCCGACGAATCGCCGCATGATACGCCAAACGCCGCCAAAGTCAAGCGCCACACGGCCTGCGGGTGCAGTAACGGATTTGTGCGCCGCCCGCCGTTGTTCGTAGTTCGGCGTTTACGCGGCTCTTCTGTCCGCCCTGGCAGCCCTGAAGACCGCCTGAAGGCCGAACTACGAACAAAAACGCCCGCTTCGGCGCGCAAATCCGTTATTGCACCCACGGCCTGCGAGCATGGCCCCCAGTTCTGGCAACCGCCTCGATTCCCATCTTCTCGTGCTCGTCGTCGTCGAGTCTCTGGGCTTTCCCCCTCCGGCTCCGACGACGAGGACGCCGACGATTCAGAGCGCCCGCGACGGCGAGGGGGCCGTGGGACGCTGTGCGCGCCGCCTTCGTGACACCGGAGTAGCCTGCGCCTATCGGCATGGGCCACTCGCCTTGGTCCGTGCAGAAGTGTTCCGTAGTTGTTCAACTACGGAATGTTTCTCCGCTCCCCTCCGGGGAAGTGGAGCAATGCCTCCCCGCTGTCGGGGGCGTCTGCGGCTGCCCCGTCCTTGCGAGCGCCCGCGACGGCGAGGGGGCCGTGGGACGCTGTGCGCGCCGCCTTCGTGACGCCGGAGTAGCCTGCGCCTATCGGCATGGGCCACTCGCCTTGGTTCGTGCAGAAGCGTTCCGTAGTTGTTCAACTACGGAATGTCTCTCCGCTCCCCTCCGGGGAAGTGGAGCAATGCCTCCCCGCTGTCGGGGGCGTCTGCGGCTGCCCCGTCCTTGCGGGCGCCCGCGACGGCGAGGGGGCCGTGGGACGCTGTGCGCGCCACCTTTGTGACACCGGAGTAGCCTGCGCCCGTCGGCATCTGCCGCTCGCCTTGGTCCGTGCAGAAGTGTTCCGTAGTTGTTCAACTACGGAATGTTTCTCCGCTCCCCTCCGGGGAAGTGGAGCAATGCCTCCCCGCTGTCGGGGGCGTCTGCGGCTGCCCCGTCCTTGCGAGCGCCCGCGACGGCGAGGGGGCCGTGGGACGCTGTGCGCGCCGCCTTCGTGACGCCGGAGTAGCCTGCGCCTATCGGCATGGGCCACTCGCCTTGGTTCGTGCAGAAG
>VGYV01000295.1 GCA_016872855.1 Planctomycetota bacterium | reverse complement strand
CCGCGACTTCCAGACCCTCGGCTCCTGGCCAGAGGCCCTCAAGCCGTGGGACGGCACGCCGACGCTCGAGCTCGTGCGCTTCGGCAAGCTCAACCGCCCGCCCGCAGGGCTGGACGAGTGGGCGCAGTACCTCGACGAGACGTGGCTGAAGGAGGGCACGCCCAAGTTCGCCCAGCCCGTCCGCAGCCTGGAGGCGAAGTGGACCGAGGGCGTGGGCGGCCACGCCGACGCCATGCGTCTGGCGCCGCAGGGGGAGGGAAGCTGGTTCCTCGCACACTACAAGGCTGCTTTCTACCTGCCCGCGCGCAAGACGCGGACCTTCGAGGTGGCCACGCCCATCGAGAACCCGCAGGGGCAGAGCTATCTCATCACCGTGGACGGCCAGGCCGGCACCTCGCCCACGCGGGTGCGCAGAAGCCTCGGCAAGGGCGTCCACCGCCTCGACGTCTACGTGGCCGCCACGCGGGGGGCCAACGCCGAGTTCCGGGTCATGACGGACACCGACGTCCCGCCCTTCCTGGCCCCCGTGCCCTTCGAGATGCTCGACCCCGCGGCCCACCCGGAGATCAAGGCGGGCGTCGCCACGGCCCCCGCGACCATCGCCGCGGCCGAGGACGGCTCGGCCTTCGACATCGCCTTCCCCAAGGGCACGCGGGCGCGCGTGGTGCGCCTGCTGTTGGCTGACTTCGAGACCGACGCCCCCGCCATCGCCCGCATCACCCTCGACGACGCGGCAGGCAAACCCGTCCTCCCCACCCGCGAGGACGTCCTGGCCCTGCGGAAGAACAACGTCCTGGAGATCGTGCCCGGCGACCGCATCACCGTGACCTATCAGGACCCCAAGCCGCTCGCCGAGGGCGCGGGGCAGCACCAGGCGTTCCTCTCCGCCACGTTCCACAACGCCGAGATCAGCGCCTGCTTCGTCGAATACACGCAGAACGCCCGCGGGGAGCGAACGCCCCGCTACATCCCCATGCGGCGGTTCAAGGCCGGCGACGCGGTGCAGGTGTACATCGCCGACCCGGACGCCGACGTGGGGGAGAAGCAGGACGCCGTGCCCTTCACCGTGCGGACCGCCGACGGGCGCTCGGTCGAGCTGAAGGCCCTGGAGACCGAGGAGCACTCGGGCGTCTTCGTCGGCGCCGTGTTCCCCGTGAAGACCGAGCCGCAGCGTCCGAGCGAGGTCAGGGTGGCCGAGGGCGACGACCTGGTGCTCGCCTATCTGGACAAGGAGAACACCGACCCCGGCATCCCCTGGGAGCGCACGGCCCTCGTCGAGCAAGCCTTCTTCGAGCCGCCCGTCATGCGCGTCTTCGAGGTCACATCCGCCCCCCTGACGCCCGAGGAGGAGGCGGCTGTGGGCGGGGCCTCCGCGCCCCGCGTAGGCGGACGCGGGGCGGGGACGCCCCGCCCACAAGATGCCGAAGCCACGGAGGAGGTAGTGCCGGTGACGCGCTCGATGCTGGCCGCCTGGCCGCAGCAGCCGGCCGAGCCCGCGAAGCCGACGGCGGTGCTCCTCGGCGGGCCGCTCATCGTCGAGGTCCTCTTCCCCTTCATCGCACAGTCGCCCGAGAGCACGGCGACCCTCTACGCCCAGACCACCAGCGGCCTGAAGGCCCACGGCAGGCCGCCCGAGGGGCCGTTCGACATCACGGTGCCCGGCACGCTCCGCCTCGACGCGCAGCCGAGCAACGCCCCTGCCGTCCCCGCCCCGCCAGGCTACAGCCGCGTGCTCGTCCGCGACAACCCCTACGCGGGCGAGGCACTCGACGACGGCCGCTTCACCTTCCTCATCCCCGTCGCCCTGGGCAAACTGCCTGATGCTCTGGCCGACGAGGAACAGGGCGGGCGCGCCTCCCCCACGCTCCGCGTCAAGGGCTCCGACGAAATCGTCCTCGGCGTCCAGTTCAAGTCCCCAGACGGCAAGACCCAATGGGCCACGCAGCGGGTTCGCCTGGGCGCCGACGCCTTCTTCGACGCGATGGACCGCCGCTACCGCGAGCCGCTCGAGGCCATCGCCGTGGGCGAGAGCGCCTGGTTCCGCGTCATTGACCCCCTCCGCGACACGAGCGACGAGCCCGACACGGTGACGCTCGCCGTGCGCACCGCCTCGGGCACGACCCAGGAGCTGACGCTGCGCGAGACGTTCTCCCACTCGGGCGCGTTCAAGGGCGTGGCGAAGGTCGCCTACCGGGGCGACGCCGCGGCGGCCAAGGCCCCAGGCGCGCTGCCCGCGGCCTACGGCGACAAGCTCACAGCCATCTACCGCCGGCCCGGCGCCCCCGAGGGCATCGCCATCTCGCTCCCCATCCTCAAGGGCAGCAACGGCGACGTGGTGCCCTTCACCAAACAGTTCGCCGACCCCCAGCTCGCCGTGCAAACCCAATTCTCGATTGCCGAGGCGTACTTCGAACTCGCCAAGCGCCACCGCGAGCTGGGCCAGGAGGACCTTGCCCGCGACGAGATTGCCCAGGGCCGGAAGCTCCTCGAAGAGGCCATCCGCGACTTCCCCGACTCCGAGGCCCGCGCCCAGGCCGACTACCTCCTCGCCGACCTCGCCCTCGAGTTCGCTAACGAAACGAAGGACGAGGCGGCGAAGAAGAAGCACTACATGGAGGCCGTCACCGGCTACACCGACATCGTGGCCGCCTACCCCGACAGCCTCTACGCCCCGCGCGCCCAGTACAAGAAGGCCCTCGCCTACGAGAAGATGGGCCTCCTCGACCATGCCTGCGAGGAGTACGTGAAGCTCTCCTACCGCTACCCCGACAGCGAGCTTGTCGCCGAGGCCATCGCGCGCCTCGGCCGCTACTTCCTCTCGAAGGGCGAGGAAATCCAGGCCAAGGCCGCCGACCTGGCCGACCCCGTGGCGCGCGAGAAGCTGGCCGTCCAGGCCCGCGAGATGAACAAGACGGCGGGCCAGGTGCTCGCCCGCCTCGCCGTCCGCTTCCCCGCCCATCGCCTCGCCGGGCCGACCCTTGTCCTCAGCGGCCAGTGCTACGTGCGGGCCGAAGAGTTCCCCAAGGCCGCTGAAGTCTTCAAACAGGTCGCCGCCACCCCCAACGTCGAGCCCGAGCTCGCCGCCGAGGCCATGTACTGGTGCGGCGACGCCTATACGAAGCAGCGGGACTACATGAGCGCCTACCGCATGTTCAAGAAGCTCACCTGGGACTACCCGGCGAGCAAATGGGCCAAGTTCGCCCGCGGCCGCCTCACCGAGGACACGATGGCCAGCCTCGCAGCGAGCGACAACAAGTAGCCCCGCCGCGGCAAGCCAAGACTGCCTGAAGGCAGGACTCCAAACGAGGGAGAGCGCGTTCGGAGTCCTGGCTTCAGCCAGTCTTCCGCGTTTGGAGTCCTGGCTTCAGCCAGTCTTCTGCGTTCGGAGTCCTGGCTTTAGCCAGTCCCCGCTGGCGAGGACTGCCTGAAGGCAGGACTCCAAACAAGGAAGCAGCGCGTTTGGAGTCCTGGCTTCAGCCAGTCCTCTGCGTTTGGAGTCCTGGCTTTAGCCAGTCTTCTTGGATCGAAGGAGAGCACCGTGGGCCGCGCCACAACCATCGTGGCGGGCGTCCTCTTCGGCCTCCTGGCCGGGGGATGCGGCAAGGAGGAGGCAAAGCCCAAGGCGGTCGAGCCCCCTCCAGCCCCGCCCGAGAAGGTCGCCGCCAAAGAGTCTACCCCCGAACCCAAGAAAGACTCGCCCAAGGCCGAGGAGAAGGCCCCCTCGCCCGCGCCGAGCGATGCGGAGTTCGATGCGGCGCTGGCGAAGATTCTCGCTCTGGAGCAAGAAGGCCAGTTCGCCGAAGCTATGGCCCTCTGCCGCGAGGCGGAGAGCCAGTTCCGCAATCACCCAAAGGCCGCAACATTCCTCGAAGCCTCCGCCCGCCTCCGGGACGAACGCAAGGCGGCGGCACGCCTCCCCTTCGCCATCCGCCAGCTCACGTCCGACCGCCCCGAAGCCGTCGAGGCGGCCCGCCGCGAACTCCTCGACGCCGGCGACGCGGCGCTCATCTTCCTCCGCAAAGCCATCCGCGACGAGGCGGGCGACCTCGCTCTCCAGGCCGTCAAGCTCCTCGTCGAGGCGCGTGACAAGCGGGCGCCCCAGGCCTTCCTCGCCAAGGTGGTCCAGAGCGAGGCCGGCCCCCTCCGCTCCGCCCTCTGCGACGGGCTGAAGGCCCTCGTCGCCCTCGCGGGCAGGGACGCCCTCGCCGCCCTCTACGCCGCCGTGAAGGGCGACGAGGCGTTCAAGAGCTGGGACCTGGCCGCCGTCCTCTGCGTCGCGCTTGACCAGCGTTGCGGCGGCGACGCCGCCAAGCTCGGCGAACTCCTCGGCGACCCCAAGGCGGCGGACGTCCTCAAGGCATACGTGGCCAAGGCCATTGACTCCACCAACGCCCCCGCGGCCAACTGGGCGGCCTCCGTCGCCCCCGCCGTCGGCATCCTCGCCAACGGCCTGCACGGCTTCTACTTCCAGGGCACGAACTTCGAGAAGCTCGTCGCCGAACGCCTAGACCCGAGCGTGGACTTCACGGGCAAGTCCCTGCCCTTCCCCGGCGGCAAGGCCGAGGGAGTGTCGGCCCGCTGGACGGGCCACCTGTTCGCCGAGCGCGACGGCAATTACATGCTCGCCTCGGAATACGACGACGGCATGCGGGTGTGGGTGGGCGGCAAGCTCATCCTCGAGGACTGGGCCAACCCCGCGGCCAAGGAGCAGCAGGCGAGCGTGATGCTGCGCAAGGGCTTTCACGAACTGAAGGTCGAGTTCTTCAACGCCAGGGGCGAGGCCCGCATGCGCCTGTTGTGGGACGGCCCCGGCTTTGCCCAGCGCCTCATCGCTGGTCATGCCCTCCGCACCCTCCCCTGGAAGGGCATGCAAGCCCCAAAGTAGTTTCTGTTGCGGAAAGCGAAGACTGCCTGAAGGCAGGACTCCAAACAAGGAACGAACGCGTTCGGAGTCCTGGCTTCAGCCAGTCTTTGGCTTCCGAGCACGGCCCGAGTTCGGCGAATTCGGCTTTCCGCAACAGAAACAAAGTAGCTGAAGGCCTCGCAAGTTGTCCCCAAGAGGCCACGCCTCTCACAGGCCCCACGGCTGGCGGAGGGGGCGGGAGAGGAGGCGGTTCGCCTCCGCATCGTCGGGGAAGCACTCGCGGGCGGGGTCCCAACGCAGCTTGCGGCCGAGGTCTATCGAGATGAGGCCGAGCTGGCACAGCGAGTTCGTGCGGTGGCCCACCTCGGCCGGCTCCATCGTCTCGCGGTGGTGCTTGATCGCCCAGAGGAAGTCCTCCTTGTCGCTCCGCGTGGGCAGGTGAATCTCGCTTGGGCCGATGGCCTCGGTAAGCAGCGATTTGGGCTCGGCCTCCAGCCCCTTGCCGCCATAGTCGGCCCGCACCCAGCCGTCCGTGCCCTCGAAGCGGACGTATGCGGCGTCCGACTTGTAGACCATCTCCACGCCGTCGGCGAACTTGTACCGCACCTCGAAGCGGAGCAGCACGTTCCAGAGGCCGTCGGGTGGGTAGTCCCCGCGGCCCTCGATTTCCACCGGGCCGGTGCGGTCGGTCCCGTGGCCCCACTGCGCGATGTCGTTCAGGTGGGTGCCCCAGTTGCTGATCTTCCCGTCGCAGTAGTCTCGGATGCACATCCAGCCTGGCCGGCCGTAACCGGCGCCAGGATGGACGCGGCGCTCGGTGTAGGGCGCGTCCGGCGCGGGGCCGAGCCACATGGCGTAGTCGAGCCCCTCGGGCACGGGGGTGGTGGGCTGGTGCGGGCAGGCGGGGTCGCCGCCGGGGACGCCCGTGCGGATGGTGTGGAGCTTGCCGATGCGGCCGTTGAGGACGAGTTCGCAGGCGCGGCGGAAGACGGCAATCGAGCGGAACTCGCTGTCGGTGCGGAAGATGCGGCGGTGGCGGGCCACCTCGTCGCACAGCAGGCGCCCCTCGGCGATGCTGAGGGTGGTCGGCTTCTCGCAGGAGACGTGTTTGCCCGCCCGCACGGCGGCGACTGCCTGCGGCACGTGCCAGTGGTCAGGCGTCGAGATCATCACGGCATCAACGTCCGCCCGCCCGAGCACCTCGCGGAAGTCGCGGTGGGCCGTGCAGACCTTGCCGTCGCCAACGCGCTGCCGCTCGGCGGCCCCCGGGCGTGGATTTCGGAGTTGATCAACTCCGAAATGTGGCGGCTCGCCCGCGTAGTGCTTCTCGACGGCTTCGAGCGCCGTCTTGAGGCGGGCAGCATCCACGTCGCACACGGCGACCACGCGGGCATCGGGCGAGCCGAGGAAGGGCCGCAGATTGGCGTACAGCGCCTGCCGCCCCATCCCGATCATCCCCACATTGATCCGCTCGCTCGGCGCCCCGGCCCCCAGCACCCGCGCCGGCACGATGGCCGGCGCGGCGAGCGCTGCGCCCACGGCTCCGAGAAAACGCCGCCGAATGACTGCGGTGCCGCCCACTGCCGCTCCTCCAATGCCTCCCCCGCGTGCTCATAGAGTACGCGGCGAAGCCGAGGGCGTCAAGTCGCGCGCTCCCCGGGCGGCGCGGGCCGCGTCATTCGTCCTGGCCCGTGCCGGTCCAGAGCGAGTTGTCGCCCGTGCCGTCCACAAGCCAGGGCTGGTCCTGGGCATAGCCGGCGTCGCGGAGGGTGAGCGCGGCGGCGTGGCCGTCGGCGAATGCGGCGTTTCCGCGGCCGCTGTGGCGGTTGTCCATTGGGGTCATGCCCTTGCCGCTGGTTGTGCCCCAGCGGGTGTGGCCGTGGAGGAGCCGCGGGGCGTCGAGGGTGTAGGCGTGGCAGTCCGCAAGGTCGGCGTTCCCGAAACTGTCGGCCACCACGATCGTCGCCGCGGGGCGCTCGATGCAGGCGTGGGAGACCGGGTAGCGCCAGGTGGGCGAGATCTTGTCGCCGTCGGTGTTGGGATAGAACGGGCCGAAGGTGCCCCAGTTGTAGCCGTAGGAGCCTTCGCGGAAGAACAGCCAGCGCTGGGTGGTCCTTTGGTTCTTTGAGGCGCGGGCTGAGGGGCACGCGAAGACGTGGTTCATGATCTTGTTGCCGTTCGATGCAGCGCTCTCGATGGCGTCGTTCTCAGTGAGGCGCCCGCCCACGAGGTCGCGGAGCGCGAAGGGCCAGCGTTGCTTGGCGCCGCTCGCCCAGCGGGTGGCCGGGTAGACGCCGTCCCACTGCATGGTGTACATCACGAGCGCCTTGCCGATCTGGCCGAGGTTGTTGAGGCACTTGGTGCGCTCGCCGAGGAGGCGCGCGCGGTGGACGGCAGGGAGGAGGATGGCCGTGAGGATACCGAGGATTGCGATGACGACGAGGAGCTCGGTGAGAGAGAAGCCCGCCGAGCGCGGGCAGCGAGGCGTGGCGGACATGCCGCAGTCTCCTTTCAGGCAAGTGAAAGGCTGGGGGAAGCAACTCCGCCCGCGCATGGGACAGCCGTGCACGGGCCAGCGTTGCGCCTTCACTGTGCGGCCCGAGTCCACACCGTAAGACGCCCCGCGCGGCGGCCTAGCCGCCGGCTAGCGAGTCGGTCAGCTTCTTGCGCATCACCTCCAATCTCTGGCACTTGAAGGCCCCCCTTGTGGCCTCGATGACAGCAATGGTCTCGCGGAGGAGGCCGCGGAGGTCCTTGAGCCGATGGCAGTCGGCAGCCAGCGGGCAGCGCGCGGCGGCCGGCGCCGTTGGGCCGTGCTGCCCCAGGAGGGTTCGCAGCACCGCGCGCTGATGCTCCAACCGATCCTGAAGCTCGCCTGCGAGCGCGTCGAGGTAGGCGGTGGCCTGACCCGTGCCGTCGCGCGCGGCGCGGCAGCTCGGGCACAGCCCAGCAGCCGGCGGAGTCTCAGGACGGTTCTGCATCACGTCCGTAGTGCGGGCCTCAGCCCGTCTCCTTGCCGGAACGGCGCCGGCTGAAGATACGGCCTGAGGGCCGCGCTCCGAACCGGGCCATCCACCATAGGAACACCTGAACAGTCGTTTGCGCGTGAGGCAAAAAGAGAGAGTCAGCGCGCCCGCACGTGGCGCACCCCTTCGGCGAAGAGGTTGCCGATGTGGTCGTCGTCGAGCGCATAGTAGGCCACCTTCCCATCGCGGCGGTAGCGGACGAGTCTCTGCGCGCGGAGGAGGCGAAGCTGGTGCGACACCGCCGAGCCCGTCAGGCCCAACAGCTCCGCCAGCTCGTTCACGCACAGCTCCTGACGGCTCAGTGCTGCGATGATCCGCACCCGCGTGGGGTCGCTCAGCGCCTGAAACGTCTCCGCCAGCGCGTGAACCGTCCGCTCGTCGTGCGCCGGCCCGCTTCTTCCCAACGGCCCTACTCCTTGAAATGAGTGTTCATATATTACACCATCGCCCGCCCGCTTGTCAAGCGCATTTTTTTCATTGGGTTCGCGGTAGGGACGCCGGTTGCCCGGCGCCCCTACCGCGAACCCTTTGCGGGAGTATGGCCCCCAGTTCCGGGGGCTGGCGGCCATGGCAACGCCGGTCGGGCCGACCCCGGAGTGCTGGCGGACCTCTCACGAGTGCCTGCTCCTCCAGTATTCGCGGAAGGAACCCAGGCGCGGGAGCGATTCGCGGTCCTTCACGCGGTTGGTGGCGGCCTTGCTGGATATGATGGGTCGAGTTGCCCCGCGAGCGCCGCAGTGACCGCGGGATGGCAATGCCCCAGGCTGGTCGTGCACGCGGCGCTCGTCAGGTCGAGGTAGCGGTTCCCCTCGATATCCCAGACGGCGGACCCCCTCGCCCGCTCCCAGACCATTGGGAAGTGCGCTCCGATGGAGCGTGAGAGCAGTTCCCCGTGGAGGGTGAGAAGCTCCTCGGTGCGGCATCCTCGCGGATTCGCGGGCATGGTTCGTCCCCCTTTGCTCGTCTGGGCTACTCATGCCTCAGGGCGTCCACGGGATTCAGGCGGAGGGCGCGCCAGGCGGGGTACAGGCTGCCGCCCACGCCGATCAGGAGCGCCGCGCACGCCGTCTCGAGGACCAGGCGCACCCCGACGGCAGGCTCCATGAGGCCATGGAGCAGGGGCACGCACGCTATGGCCCTCAGGGCGCCAAGGCCGAGCAGGACGCCCAGCGCGCTCCCGACGCCGGCGAGCAGAACGCCCTCGAGGACGATCATCAGGAGAATCCGCGCCGCCGGCCACCCGAGGGCCGACAGGACCCCAAGGTCATACGTGCGCTCCGCCACCGACATGAGCAGGGTGTTCAGGGTGGCCAGGACGCCGATGAGGACTGCGATGGCGGACACGCTCCAGGCCGCGGCGCGCAGGAAGCGCAAGGTCTGGTCGTGCTCGGCCACCTCGCGCGTGTCGTCGAACCGAAGGCTCGGGAAGGCCGCCGCGAGCTTCTCCTTCACTTGAGCCGCCCGCGCCGCGTCGGCCCGGCAGCTCAGCCGGAGGTGAAAGCCCGTGACCTTGCCCGGCCGGTCCATCATCTCCTGCATCGCTGGCAGCGGCATGATCAGGGCGGCACGGTCCAGCGCGCCCGCGCCCCGGCTGATCCCCGTGATGACGAAGTCGCGTTCCTCCAGCGTCAACGTGTCGCCGAGCGACTTGTGCAGCCCTTCGGCCACGGCCCCGCCCACGACCACGCCCCGCGGCTGCTCCGGGCCAGGCATGGCGCCCGCCCTCAGCGGGACGCTCTGCCAAAGGAACTCGCTCGGCTCCCAGCCCGACGCGATGACCCACTGGTCGGGCTCGGCCACGACCAGGTTCACCAGCTCGCCCGCGACCGCCTCCACCCCCTGGGCCTCGCGGAGCCGGCCGGCCACCGACGCATCAACCGAGCCGCTGAACGGGTCGAACGCCCCCCTGCGCACCGCGAGCACGTCGGTGCCGCGCGCCGCGAGGTTGTCCACCCAGGCGTTCTCGATGCCCCTCGACGTGCCGACGAGGGCAATGAAGCTGGCCACCGCGATGCCGACGCCCAGCGCCGTAAGCCCGCAGCGCAGCGGGCGGTTGGCAAGGTTGCGCAAGCATACACCCACGAGGCGCATCGGCTACCCTCCAGTCCCAGTGCCACTAAGAAACTATCTCAAAACCCACGCGGGACTGCGACGCCAGCGATTCCGGCCGCAGGCGAGGAGCACGGCGGCGCCACTCGCCGGCGAGTGGCGCCGATGCAACGGAGAGCATCCTTCGCGCGGCTCAGGACTGACGACGTGCGACAACGCCTGCGGCCAGAAGTCGCGGCGTCCCTTCGGGTTGCGGCGGCAGCGGGGCGTCTGCTGTGTTGCGGCTCCTCGACGATGCTCTCCGTTGCATCGCCTCGTCGCCGCGCCTTGCATCA
>VGYV01000294.1 GCA_016872855.1 Planctomycetota bacterium | reverse complement strand
CGGCGCATCCGGGCGGGGCGGCGGGCCGCTGTGGCGGCTGGCCACCCTGCTCACCCGCAGCAACGCCTATTCCGCTCTCGCCACGGTGGCCCTCACCTACGCCTCGTGCCAGTTGATGGGCATCGCCGCCCCCTCCCCTATCTTCCTGCTGTCGGCGTTCTGCTATGTGTTTGCGGTGACGACGCTGAACCGGCTGTCGCCCGGGGACGGGCCGGAGCCTGTGCCGCCGCCGCGGGTGGCGTTCTACCGCCGGCACGCGGGGCCGTTGCTGGCGGCCAGCGTGCTGATCGCCCTGGGGTCCTTCGCCGCGCTGGCCATCAGCAGGGCGTGGGGGCCGCTCCTGCTTCTGTTGGTGGCCTACGGGCTGGGCGTGGCCTACAGCGTGCGGCTGGTGCCGCGAAAGTTGCTGCCGCTCGCGCGCATCGCGCGGCTGAAGGACGTGCCGGCGTCGAAGGACATCTTCATCGCTATAGGGTGGCTGGTCGTGTGCGTGCTCGTGCCCTGGGTGGGCCACGGCGCCGGCGCTCTGCCCGCCTTCGCGACCGCCTGCGTGTTCACCTTCGGCCTGACGTTTGTGAAGGCGAACGTGGTGGACCTGCGGGACATGCAGGAGGACCGGCTGCTTGGGCGCGAGACGCTGCCGATCCTCCTGGGCGCGAAGAGCACGCGGCGCGTGATGTCGGGCCTGACTCTGGGCGTGGCCGCGGCCCTCGCGTTGGCAGCGGCCGTGGGCTGGGCACCCCCCGTGGCGTGGCCGCTCCTGGCCGCGCCGCTCTGCCTTCTGGCCTACCTCCTCTGGAGCAAGCGCTCCCCGCAGGCCTCCGACGTGGCCTGCACCCTGATTGCCGACGGCGCGCTCCTCCTCGCTGGCCTCCTCGCCCTCGCCTGGCGAGCCGTGGTGCCCAGTTGACCACAGTGTATTGACCTCTGCGGAAGTAACGTTCACCACACGGTAGTCCCAAGCTCTGGTTGGCAGCCCACGAAGTGGGCGAGCCAGCCGTAGCCCAGGGCGACCGAAGGGAGCCCTGGGAACCGAGGCCACCCCCATGCATGAGCCCCTGAAAGGGGCGATTCACGGTCATCTGAATCGCCCCCGTTCGGGGGCTCCCCCGTGGAGGGCGGCCCACCCAGGGCTCCCTTCGGTCGCCCTGGGCTACGGCTGGGTCGCCCCCATTCGGGGGCTACATGGCGAACATTACTTCCGCAGAGGTCAGTAAGTCATGCCAGCAGGTGGCCGAGGGGGATGGCGAAGAGCTTGGCATCCAACTGCGCCGCCTGGCGGCCGTTGTACGCCAGGATGGCGGCCTCACAGGCAGAGGTGCGGGCCACGAACGCGCGCAGGCCGGCCAGGTCGCTCTCTGTCCAGCGCGTGCCGGCTTTCACCTCGATGGCGAACACCCTGCGGCCGGCCTCGATGACAAAGTCCACCTCGTGCCGTCCCTGCTCGTGCCAGTAGCTCAGTTGCGCATCGGGCAGGTGGGCTTCCAGAAGGGCGGCGAGGTTGTGCGCGGTGTAGGTCTCGAGCAATGCCCCGCGCAAGAGGTCGTCGCGGCCTGGCTCGAAGTGGTCCACGCCGGCCAGGTGCGCCGCCAGCCCGCTGTCGGTGATGTGGAGCTTGGGGGACTTGATCAGGCGTGAGCTGCGGTTCTTGAGGAACGGAGGCAGCCGGCGGACGAGGAACGAGGCCTCCAGGAGGTGGAGGTAGCGCGCCGCGGTGGCAGCCGTGAGCTTGGCGTCGCGTGCGAGGGTGCTGACGACGAGCACCTGCCCCGTGCGCAAGGCGGCCAGTTGGGCCAGAGTGCGGAAGGCCACGAGGTCCGCCACCTGAGCGAGCTGCCGCACGTCGCGCTCCACGTAGGTCTGCGCGTATCCCCGGAACCACTCGGCCACGGCGTCGGGCGGCCCGAGGCAGGCCGGGGGCAAGCCGCCGGCCAGGACCTCCTGGTCTGTCACCGGCTCGGCGGCGCCGCGTGGCAGCGCCAGGTCGCGAAGGAACTCGATGAGGAATGGTGGCTTCGCCATCGCGCCGCGCGCCTCGCGGCGGGTCATTGGGTGGAGGGTAAAGTAGGCGGCACGGCCGGCGAGCGTCTCGGAAACGTGGCCCAGCAGGGCCAGGTTCGCTGAGCCGGAGAGGATGAATCGGCCGGGGCGCCGCAGCTCATCCACGCTCCGCTTGATGGCCAGGAGGAGGTCCGGGCAGCGCTGCACCTCGTCGAAAATGGCGGCGTCGCCCAGCAACGCCTCTGGATTGGCCCGGGCCGCGGCCAGAGTTGGGAAGTCGTCGAGCGTGCGGTAGACCCGGCCTGCGGCCAGGGACTCCTCGCGCTGGAGCAGCGTGCTCTTGCCGGTCTGCCGCAGGCCCGATAGGACGACGACGGGCAGCCGGTGAAGGGCTTTGGCCAGACGCTGCGTGAGTTCACGGGGCAGGTAGTGTGTCATGTTCGATCACATTATAGCGGCAAAATGACATGGGCGCAAGGCCGCCTCGCAAGCTCGCCGGGGTCGCGCTGGGGTCACTGGCCGGGGCGTTCGGCGTAGAGTTCGAGTTCCCACAGGCGGGCGATGCCGCCCGGGGCGGCGGCGATGTGGAGGCGCAGGCGCTTCGCGCGCACAGGCTCGAAGGACCAGGCCCGGTACGGGTCGGCATTGTCCTTCACCGCTGAGCCGGGGACGTCGCGCCACTCCTTGCCGTCGTGCCACTGGAGGGCAAAGTCAATGATCGGGTCGCCGACCTGGCCATCCGAGAGCCAGCCGGAGACGATGCGGGCCGAGGCGACGGCCTTCTCGTCGGTCCAGGCGAGCTCGACCCAGGAGGGGGAGCCCGTGGCGCTGACCCAGCGCCCGGCGTTGGTCGTGGTGTCGGCCTTGCCGTCGTTGACGGCCGACGGCGGGTACATCTTGGGGTCCTTGTC
The DNA here is from genome assembly GCA_016872855.1 of Planctomycetota bacterium. GTDB lineage: Bacteria > Planctomycetota > PUPC01 > DSUN01 > DSUN01 > DSUN01. The sequence continues at coordinate 7,384 of VGYV01000294.1, read as the reverse complement.
GGACGAGGTCGTGACCCTGGCGGAGCGGGCAAGGTTCTCGCCTGGGGCCTTGAACGGCGGGGCGGGCTTCGGCGGGCGGGACGGGGACGGCAGCGGGACCTTGCTGAGGGCCGTGGCGAACAGCTCCTTCAGCTCGTCGAAGTGCTTCTCGTAGAGGGCGCGGGGCGTGGCGTCGTGCTTCTTGCACAGGGCGGCGGCCCGGCCGACCACCTCGCCCATCATGCCGCCCGTGCCCATCACGCGGGTGGTGCCCAGGGCCTCGTGGGTCACGCTGATGTCGCGGCCAGCCATCATCAGGTTCTCGATGTTCCGCGAGTAGAGGCAGCGGTAGGGCAGCAGGTACGGCCCCTTGAAGTGGGTGAACTTGGCGACGGAGATGAACTCGTCGCCCTCGAAGTACTTGGCCAGCCTCGGCTCGGGCACGTGGAGGTCAATTGACCACGTGCAGGGCACGCAGCCGTCGGGGTATTCCTTGCCGCCGAGCACGTCCTCCTTCGTGAGGATGACGTCGCCGAGGAGGCGGCGGGACTCGCGTTTGCCAAAGATGTAGGCGGCCCACTCCAGCTTGTGGTTGGGGTGCTGGCCCATGTGGTTCTTCAGGGCGTCCCAGGCGCCGTACATGCCGCGGAAATTATTGTCGCGCGCCCGCTCGACCTCTTTGAGGGGACAGCGGTCGAAGCCGCTCTCCCAGAACCAGTGGCCGAGCTGGTCGAGCTTGGAGGGGAAGGGCTTGCCCTTCAGGTCGTGCGCCCAGGGGCACGAGGGGAAGGGCGAGGGCTTGCCGGTGTCCACGACCCGCCACATGTTGCTGCCGCCCATATGGCCCTTCTCGGTGATGTCGTGGTCGGCGCCGGCCAGGAAGCCGATGGTGCCGTCGCCCGTGCAGTCGGCGAAGAGGCGCCCCTCGAAGCGCACCTCCTGGCTGGTGGCGACGTGGCGGGCGACGACGGCGGTGACGCGCTTGCCGGCCATCTCGACCTTGTGGGCGTAGTGGTTGAGGAAGAGGCGGAGGGACTTCTCGGCCTGGACGACGGCCAGCTTCACGTCGTCGCCGAGGGCCTCCTTGGTGTCGGGGCTGCGGCGCGGCGGACGGGGGTTGAGTTCGCGGACGATTTCGCCGAGGCGTGGGTAGGGGCCGAGGTTGGTGCGCCCCTGAATCCACACGCGGACCTCGGAGCTTGAGTTGCCGCCGAGGACGGGGCGGTCCTGGATGAGCGCGACGTCGAGGCCCAGCCGCGCGGCGGCCACGGCGGCGCAGGTGCCGGCGACGCCGCCGCCGATGACCACAAGGTCGAAGCGGCCCGCCTCCGCCGGCTTGTCGGGGATCCCAAGGGCCTTTCGCCGGAACTCGGCCAGTTCCTTGGGGCCGTTGGGCGGGGTGAAGCCCGCCTCCGTTGTGAAGAGGATGGCGTCGCAGCGCCCCTCGAAGCCGGTCAGGTCGTGGAGGGCAATGGGCACCTCGCGCTTGGCGATGGCCACGGTGCCGCCGTCGTGCCAGGCCCACTCGGCACCCTTGGTGCCGAAGGTCTCGTCGAGCGGCTTGCCGTCCACCAACACCCGGAAGCGCCCCGGCGCCCCCGGCGCGCCGAACTTCGCCACCCAGTCCACCGTGCGCACCCACACGCGGTAGTCGCCGGTCGCGGGGAAGGGGACGGTGGTCTTGGCGTCGGCCACGGGCTCGCCCAGGCCGTGGGCGAGGAGGTAGGGCGAGCCCATTTCGGGGATGAACTGCTGGTCGAGCACCCAGCCGCCCGTGTCGGCGAAGCTCTCGGCCTCGACGAGGACGGTGCCGGCGTGGGCCGCGGAAGCGAGGACTAGGAGGAGCGGGAACGGCAGCTTGTGCATCGAAGGGCCTCCAGATTACAATTCATTACAATTGAGAGCGGCATATTTTCCGTGGGCAATGCCTTTGTAAGGGTGGAGGGGAGAAGGCTCGACGCGCGCAACTCCGGGCCTTGTCCCCTCGTAGGAGTGGCCCTCCGAGGCGTGCCCAAGTAGCGCTCCGTCATCGTCGCGAAGCGGCCGCCGCACCTGTTCTTTGACAAGTCGAACCCAGGGAACCCTTGCCACAGAGGCGCAGAGAGGGCTCGGCGCGCTCTGTGTCTCTGTGGCAAGGCCGTTCCCCGTGCGATGATGCACGGTCTGACACCCATTTCCGGCGCAAGCCGGGGGGATTCCATGCCCTGAGGTGGCGCAATGTTCATCGCGCGTGCTCAGCCAGAGCGGCTTCTCCCCCTCCCCCTTGGGGGGAGGGCCGGGGTGAGGGTGCCTTCCACGACACTGGCGAGCACACAAGCACCCTCACCCCCACCCTCTCCCCGAGGGAGAGGGGGCAAGCGCTCGCCTGGCTAAATAACTCGCCACGATTCTGAGTCAAAGGCTCAGGAAGGAACGTGTGCCGGAATTGCGCAGGCCTGTGGGCGGGGCGTCTCTGCCCCGCGCAGGGTGGCGCGGGGCGCAGAGGCCCCGCCCACATTGATTCAGAATCGTGGCGAGTTATTTAGACAGGCACTGTTGATCGTTCCGCCTGCAAGTGTGCACGCCCTACACGCCGGGCGGCGGCTCGGCCACGGGCTCGGCCCAGACTTGGATGCGGTCGCGCCCCCCCTCGCGGGCGGCCTGGAGGGCCTGGCCGGCGCGTTCGAGGAGGGGCTCGATGCCGCGCATGTCCTCGTCGAACTCAGCGACGCCGCCGCTGACGGTGATGAGGATGGCCTGGCCGTCGTCGGCTGGCGTGCGGCTCTCGCGCGCGATGCGGCGGAGCCGCTCGGCGGCCGAGCGCGCCCGGTCCATCTCGGTGTTCGGCAGCAGAATGGCGAAACCGTCCGAGCCGCGGCGGTAGACGCTGTCGGCGTCGCGGACGTTGAGCCGTATCAGCGACGCAAGCGCCCGCAGGATGCGGCCGGCCGCGGCTGCCCCGAACGTGTTGTTGAGCATCCCGAACTGGTCCACGCCCAGCAGCACGAGCGACAGCGGCTCGCCATAGCGTCGGGAGATGCTGGCCGCCTCGGCCAGGCGATTCCTCAGATGCCGTTCCGAGTAGGCCCCCGAGACGGGGTCGAGCACGGCCTGCTCGTATTCGCTCACGGCGCCGATGGTGCGGACGAAGTGCGCCGCGAGCTGGGCCAGCCCGGCGCCAATCCGCCGCGAGGCATCGCCCCCCTCCCCCCACTGCGAGGCGGGGATGGCGAACCGGAGCACGCCCAGGCACCCCTCGCCGTCCACAAGTGGCAGGAGGATGCGGCCCCCGTCCTCACCCGTCGCCTCCAGCGGCGTTCGGCATTCGGCAGCCTCCTGGAGCTCCTCCGCGATGGCGGGCTCGGGCTCGCCGTGGCCGTGGAGGCTCACCGCGTCCCCCGCAAAGTCGGCCCGCAGGCGAAACGCCTCGCCCTCGCCGGTGAGCCAGAGCGAGACCTCGGATGCCTTGGCGAAGCCGGCCATAACCCGGGTCGCCCCCTCGACCGCTGCGTCGGGGCTTTTCGCGCCGTTCGCAATCTCCTCCAGAGCGTGGATCGCCTCTATCAGCTCCTGTTCCGCCGCCGAGGGCCGGCCCTCAGCCTGCGGCACGCCCCCCGTGGCGCCCTCGTCGTACTCCATTCTATCGGCGCGGTCCCCGCGCCGGGGCAGGTTGCGCGCCCAGTCGAGCACTGTGATGCAGATGAGCGCCGTGGCCACGGCGACGGCGGGCGCCGCCAGGTCGAGTGGCGTGGCCGCCACAGAGAAGCTCTTTGCGAGCTGCCACCCGCCCAGCGCAAGGCTGGCCGCGGCAATGAGGGCAGCGACGCCGATGAGGATCGGATGGGGCTTCACTTCCTGACCTTCCCCTCCTCCTCGCCTTCGACGTCAGGGGTCACTAACCCCTTCAGCCGCGCGACGACGGCTCGGTTGAGCCCGGGAACCAGGGCCAAGCACTCGCCGGTCTTGAAGGGGCCGTGCTCGCCCCGGAACTGGAGGATTCGCGCTGCCTTCTTAGGGCCGATCCCCGGCAGGAGGTCCAACTCCTCCGCCGTGGCCTCGTTGAGGTCCACGCGGTAGCTGATGTGCTCGTGACCTGCGTGCGTCTGCGTATCCCTCGCGGGCGCCCAGCGACGCCAGGCGTAGCGGCCCGCCGCAACGAGGAGCATCAACGTGCAAAGCGCGTAGAGGACAAGCTGCTCACGCGCGAGCAGGCGCCAGGGAGCCTTGCTCGGAGATTCGGCGCTCATCGCGGCTGCCTCCACTGCGGTCGCCACCGACATCGAGCGAGAGCTCGTAGTGCGGCCTTCAGGCCCTATCTTCCTGCACAGGTACGGGCTGAAGCCCGCACTCCGAACTCCGGGTACGGGCTGAAGCCCGCACTCCGAACTCCGGGTACGGGCTGAAGCCCGCACTCCGAACTCCTTGCGGATTATAGCCCGCTCGGCGAAGCCCGTCAAGGCGATGCGCGACCCCGGGTGCAATAGCGGACTTGCGCGCTCCCCATCTTGGTTCGTAGTTCGGCGTTTACGCGGTTCTGCTCTCCGCCGTTGCAGCACCCAAGACCGCCTGAAGGCCGAACTACGAACAGGAACGCCCCATCGCGCGCGCAAGTGCGCTATTGCACCCCTCGACCCCGGGCGCTGCGCGCGCGCGGCCGGAAGTCGAGGCGGATGGGGACCTCGCGGAATGGCAGGCGGTCGCGGAGGGCATTGGCAAGGTAGCGGCGGTAGACCGGGCTGATAAGAGCCGGGTCGTTGACGAAGACGACGAGGGTGGGGGGCGCCACGTCGGTCTGTGTCGCGTAGAAGAGCTTGGCGACGCGGCCGCCGCGCGGCTCGGGGCTTCGCGCCCGCACGGCGTCGCGCAGGGCGCGGTTCACCACGCCGGTCGTCACCCGCTGGTGGGCCTGCTTGAAGAGCTGCTGCGCCAGCTCGATGGTCGGCCACACGCGCCGCCCCTGCGTGGCCGTGGTGAAGGTGAGCGGGGCGTAGGCCAGGCCAGGCAGCGCCCGCGTCAGGTACTCGCCGTACTCGTCCGTGCTCATCTGGCCCTTCGCCAGGTCCCACTTGTTCGCCACGAGGACACACGGCTTCAGGTGGTCGGCGATCTCCGCCGCCAGGTGCTTCTCCACGTCCACGATGCGCGACCGCACGTCGAGGAGGAGGAGCACGACGTCGGCCCGGGCAATGGAGTGGCGGGCGCGGACAAGGCTGTAGAACTCGACGGACGAGCGGAGGTGGCGCTCCTTGTGGACGCCCGCCGTGTCTATCACCAGAAAGGTCTTGCCGTCCTTCTCGAACACCACGTCCACCGCGTCGCGCGTGGTGCCGGGCACCTCGCTGACGATGACCCGCTCCTCGCCGGCGATGGCGTTGACGAGTGTGGACTTGCCGACGTTTCGGCGGCCGACGATGGCCACCTTCATGGCCACCTCGGGCACCTCGCGCCGCAGTTCGGGCGGGAGCGCGGCGGCGAGGGCGTCGAGGAGCCTCACCAGGCCCTTCGCGTGGGCGGCGGCGACGGCCAATGGCTCGCCGAGGCCGAGCGCGGAGAACTCGGCCACCCCGGCCTCGTCGGCAGGGCTGTCCACCTTGTTCACCGCGAGAATGAGGGGCTTCTGAAGCTGGCGGAGGCTTGCGGCGATGCGCAGGTCGTCGGGGAGCACGCCGGCCCGCACGTCGCTCACGAGGAGCACGGCGTCGGCCTGCTCGAGCGCCAGCTCGATCTGCCGCTCGACCTGCGCGCTCAGCCCGTCGGCGTCGGCCACGCCCATCCCACCAGTGTCCACCAGGTCGAAGGCCACGCCTGCGTGATTCACCGTGGCGGCCACGCGGTCGCGGGTCACGCCGGGCGTGGGCTCCACGATGGCCACGCGGCGACCGACAAGCGCGTTGAAGAGGGTGGACTTGCCGACGTTGGGCCGCCCGACGATGGCGATGCAGGGCAAGGGGGCGTGAGAGGGCCGCTTCCGCTTCTCGGTCACGCCGGCGCCCCTCTCAGGTCTGTGGTGGCGGCGTCGGGGGCACCAGCCGCTCGCGGTCCCGTGGCTCGAGGTGCACCTCGCTGAGCGGCGTGCCGTCGGCGCGGTGGCGCAGGAGCATGTAGGCAATGGACTGCGACGTGAAGAGGTAGCCGGCCACGAAGGCGAGGAAGACGAGGTCGAGAAGGATGTGGTCGAGGATGAGGAACCAGGTGAGGAGCGGCTCGCAGGCCTGGCCGCCGAGCAGGATGGCGCCGGTGGACAAGGGGAGGAACGCCACGCCCTCGAGCCCGAGCCTGACGAAGTAGACGAACGCCAGGCAGGCGGCGCCGTGCGCCAGGCCCACGAGGGCGTAGGCCGCGTAGCGCCACGGGTGCATGAACAGGTAGTGGAACGAGCGGCTCCAGGCATCGAAGGCCCCCACGTCGCTCGTGGCCACCGTGCCGGCCATCAGCGGGAGGCCGAAGACCAGCCACACAAGGAGCACCACGGCTACGAATCCCCCCACGAGCGCCAGCGGCGAGAGGAGGCCAAGGACCACCTCGCCCACGTAGGGCACGCGCCAGCCCATTGCCACGATGAGCGCCAGGACCGCCACGAGGACGCAGAACCCAACCGCGCAAGCGGCCAGGCCCTTCGCCGCCGACCGCGTCCTGTCCCGCACGATGGACGCTCCCACCCCAATCGCCAGGAGCCCGACAAAGGCCAGGAACACGACCAACACGTTCCAGACCAGGAGGCCCATGAGCGTCGTGAGCGCGGCGATGAGGAACACGGCAATGGCAAGCCCGAGCGGGGGGCCATAGAAGGACTGGTGCTTGCGCCGCGTGTAGGCCTTGGCGCTCCGCAGCTCGATGCGGTCCCCCAGCGCGTACTCGATGCCGGCGAGCCGCATGATCGCCGCTCCGTAGTACGACCAGACGAAGAGGAGCACGAAGGCGACGAGCAGGCCCAGGGCAACAAGCGTCATGAGGGCCTGGCAGCTCCAGAGGGCCATCACCTTCTCCAGAGGACCCTGGCCGCGCCGGGCGCAGACGGCCTGGAACTCCTCGGCGGCCTTAGCGACGAGGCCAACGGCAAAGGCCCGCGTGGCCCGCACGGCATCGCCAAGCCGGCCGGCCCGGACAGCCTCCACCACGTCGGGTTCCTGTGCGGCCGCCGCGCCTCCCGCCGGAGCCTGCCCCTCCAGGGCATCGGGAGTGACCAGGGACGTGGCAGGAGCACCCGTGAGGCTGTGGAGTGACGCGAAGAGCGCCAGGAGCAGGCCAACGAGGACCACGGATAGCACGATGCCCTCGAAGGCCAGCCAGAGCTTGCGCGGGTCCAGGAGCATGCGGAAGGCGAGAAAGAGGTCCGTCCAGTCGCCCTTTGGCTTCCTCATGGTGTGCCCTCGGAAGGGGGTTCGCCATCGGGAGCCCCGCTCCCCGCGGGGCCTCCCTCCCCTCA
>VGYV01000293.1 GCA_016872855.1 Planctomycetota bacterium | reverse complement strand
TGATAGAAAGCCGGGCTGACAAAAACCGTGCCAAAGCCCCGAAGGGAGGCGGCGGCGCGGGCGCCCGTTTGGCTGCCTGCCCCCAGGCAGGCCACGCCGCACGAGCGAAGTCTCGTGCGGCGCTTAGTTTCTTAGCTTCGGTTCGGCGGCCGCCCACCTCTCCCTTGGGGAGAGGTCGCCCGCCACAGGCGGGCGGGTGAGGGTGCTTCTTGAGGTGTCCGCGGCGAGCCAAGCACCCTCACCCCAACCCTCTCCCCAAGGGAGAGGGGGAATGGTTGCCTCCTCGCCAAGCGCGTGTGCCGCTTGAGGGTGGTACCCAGCAGAGCTGTTGGGATGCCCGCTCCAAGCGGATGCAGCGCTGTCACTTGGCGAAGACGATGCGCTTGCCGTCGAAGCTGATGGTCTGGCCGCCCACGACTACCTTGTCCCCCTCGGCCTTGGGCTCGGGCGCCTTGTCCTTGCTCAGGGTCATCACGAGCACCTGCTGGCCGCCGAGGGCCAGGGTGGTGGAGCGGGCCACGCCGTCGCTCGGCCCTTGGCCAATGCCGACGCCCGCGAGAAGGAGCGGGGCGCCGGAGGCCCCCGAGTAGTCCACGGCCAGGCACTTGCCCCCCGCGCTCACCGAGCCGGAGCCGTCGGCCTTCGCCTCGAACTCGCCCGGGCCGCCGGCGAGGAAGCTGCCGAACTCGTAGCGCTTGCGGAGGCCCCAGACGACGATGGTGCCGAACTTCGGCTTGTAGGCATCCTTCGGGCCGTAGCCCAGCAGCGCCGTCACGATGATGTCGTCGCCATCCTTCCACCTGTTGCGGAAGCGGTAGTAACCGTGAACCCTGTCCTCCGTGGCCTTTGGGAGGATGCCCTCGGGGCTTTTCGGCTCGACGCCGATGGGCCAGTTGAGGAAGGCCATCACCGCCCGCCACGGGGAGGTCATGGCGTCGTAGCTCTTCTCGCCCGCTGCCAGCCAGCCCTTCTCGTTGAACCACCGTTCGTGATCGCAGAGCTTGTGCTCGTATGGCTCGACAAAGGTCTTGTAGACCCAGAGGAAGGCGGGCTTCTGCTCGTCGAGGAGGATGCCGAAGCCCTGGGCGAACTGGCCGCCGTGCGACCAGTCGCCCGCGCGGGTGAACTCGTGCGTGCCATAGCTCGGCCCGGCGGCCATGCGGAGCGGGTATTGCGGGCGGCCCTCCTGCGGAATGATCTCGGCCGCCCAGCGGAGCGCGAGCCACTGGGCGTTGGGCCGCGGAGAGATGAAGTCCTTGCCGCAAGCCACCCTGGCGGCCTGGAGCCAGAGCATCAGCCCCGTGTCGGACGACACGTGGCTCGGCCCCTGGCTCTCCGAGTACCAGCCGCAGTCGCCGAAGCCCTCGGTCAGCATAGCGACGGTGTTCTTGTAGGCGTCGGGCAGCCATTCCTCGCGTATCTTCGCCCCCTCGGTGCCGGGGTCGTCGTAGAGCGCGGCGGCGGCCGCGGCGCCGCACATGATGCCGCCCGTGTGGTTCTTGGAGGGGCGGTACTTGGGCTTGCGGACGACCTTTTCGAGGTCGTGGCCCTGCTTGCCCTTGGCGGTGGTGAGGAATGCCGTGGCGATGCGGGCGCGGTCAGCCGCGGCCCAGCCGTTGTAGCACAGGTCGTAGCCCAGAGCGGCCACCGCCCAGGAAGAGCCGGAGCGCAGCTCGCCATCGGGCGCGACGAAGGAGTAGCGGGTGTCGCGGTCGCGTTCGCCGGCGATCATCCGCTCGAAGCAGCCGAGGCCTAGCTTGGCGAACTTCTCGTCGCCCGTGAGCTGATAGAGGAGGCCGTAGCCTGCGGCGTGGCCGATGGAGAAGGAGCCGACCTCGCGTTCCGCCCCCGTCTTCTCCACCTTCTTGGGCGGGGTGTCGCCATTCGCGCCGTCGAGGAGGAACCGCAGCCGCTTCACGATGGCCTTGCCCTCGGGCGTCTCGGCGCGCTTCTTGATCTCAGCCAAGTCGCTCTGGCGGAAGAGGAGCCGAGGGTGTTCGCCCGGCTTGGGCGCTACCCACCCTGGCACATCGGCCGGCCACGGCTTCTCCGCCGCCCTCGCAATGCTCAACGCCCCGGCAGCCAGCAGAATGCCCACTGTCACGCCGATTCTTCGCGCGGCCATCACTTGTCTCCTCCTTTGCAATGGGACCGCCAGCCGGTTCGTAGTGCGGCCTTCAGGCCGTATCCCCAGCCGCCGGCCCAGTCGCAGGAATACGGGCTGAAGCCCGCACTACAAACGCGACGCGCCCTGCGATCGCTCTCCCTACTGAGTTCCTGTCGCGGAAAGCGAAGACTGGCTGAAGCCAGGACTCCGAACAGGGGAATAACCCGTTTGGAGTCCTGCCTTCAGGCAGTCTTTGGTGCGCGCACAGGCTTCTCGCAACACAAACTACTTCGCGGCGGCCCGCAGGTCGTAGCAGCGGATGCCGCCCATGACGCGGCAGAACATCAGCCCGTCGGCAAATGCCTCGAAGACCGGCACCTCGTAGCCGCCGGTGGCCAGGTGGATGCGGTTCTGGGGGTTGTTGATGTGCCAGCCCTTGCCCAGCGCGCGGAAGTCGCCTGGATCGGTGGTGTGCAGTTGCCAGATTTCGGCGTTGGCCGCGCGGGGACGGTGCTGAAGGTCGCTCACGGTGATGAGCCGGTCGCCCCAGAGGTAGAAGTGGTCAACGCCCACCTCCTGGGCTTTGAGGACGGCTCCGTCCTTCTCGCGGATGATGAGGAGGCGGCGGCGACGCTCCTTGCCCTTCTTGCCCCAGCAGAGGTAGTAGACCAACCCGTCGCGCGGGATGACGCGGCGGCCAGCGCCGCCATCGAGGTGCAGCTCGTGGATGTGCTCGCCAGGCAGCACCCAGTCGCGCGTCGCGCCGCCCTCGTCGAAGCGATAGGCGGCGAGGACGCCGTAGCGGTTCGCCTCGCCCGGCTTAGCGCCCGGCTCGCCGCTGTACGTCGGATTCGGCTCGAAGACGAGCAGGTGCTCAGCCGTGGCCACGGGCTGGGTGAGGTGCTCGCACTTGAGGGGCACGGTCCACAGGATGCGGCCGGTCTTGGGCTCGATGAGGCGCAGGTCGCCCTTCATGTTCACGCAGGCGACATAGCTCTTGTCCTTGATCCGCACGGGGCAGGGGGCGTTGTAGCCCGAGAGGATCATCTCGCGCGAGCCCTTGTCGAGGTGCCACAGGGTCTTGCCCGTGGCAGGCTCGATGCCCAGGAGGCCCCAGCCCCAGTCGGGCACGAGCAGCACGCCATCCACGACGAGGAGCATGCCGTAGGGCCGCGAGATGTTTGCGATGCGGCGCTCGGCGAGGGCCTTGGCCTTTTCGGCCTCGAGCTGCTTGTGGCGCTCGCCGATGCTGGACTCCCAGAGGAGCTTGCCGGTGGCCAGGTCGAGGGCGTAGATGCGGCCGGTCGTGCCGAGGGAGAAGACCATTCCGTCAGGAGTAGCCCGCGACTCCGTCGCGGGGGCTTCCGCCGCGGAGCGGCGGGCTACTTTGGCGGCGCAGGGGGTGACGGCCCATCCGCCGCGCTTGCCGGCCCCCGTGTTGATCCCCTTGTCCTCGAAGACCTGTTTCCACTTGGTCTTGCCGGTGGCGGCGTCCATCGCGATCACCACGTCGTCGGCGGCGACGAGCCACACGTGCTTCTCGAACGCCGCGCCCATTCGCTTCTCGACCGTGGCGTCCCACACGTCGCCCCGCGGGGCGAAGTACGCCTGGACCACGAGGCCGCCGGCCACGATCGGGCTCGCCTCGCCGCCGGGCGGCAGGCCGAGGAAGTCCTTGCCCACGCCGCTCTTGCCGGCCCCCGTGTGTGCCTTGCCAAACCCGATCTTCGTCTCTTCGCTCTCCCAGGCCAGACGGGCCTTCGTCATGTCGTCGAGGAGTCCGGCCCCCGACGCCTCGCTGAAGTCGCCGTTCGGCCCCAGGTAGCTTGGCCAATCGCCGGCGGCCGCAAGCGACAGTGCCGCGGCGCAGGTTGCGACCCCAAGCCATGTGCAATGCTTCATCGCGCTCCGCCCCTTCCTGCTCAGTATCTGGCCTCGACCGCGACGCTGCCCGCCAGGCCGTGCAGCCGCACGGTCTCCCGGGCCGGGCCCCATCAGGAACTGCTCCGCTCGCGCGCAGAAACTGCTCCGCTCGCGCGGCTGCGGGTGCCCATTGCCGGCAATGGGCGCCTCTTGCGCAAGAGGGCATGATCGGCTATATGGTATTTCCTGGCGGGGCGTTGCGCAAGCCTGGCCATGTCCCCTCTACGCGGTGCGGCGGATGGCACGCCCTTTGCACTAGCCGTCGAGAGGGCCGACACCGAGGCCCAACGGCAAGCCAGGAGTCGCACATGGGACAGTCGCAAGGGCAGCACGGGATCCAGACGGTCGTCTGCAATGAGGACTTCTGGTGTTTCCGGCTCGGTGCCCGGCTGGGGTGGTATCGGGCGGAGCTTACGCACAGCACGGTGCACACTAACGTGATGGCCGTGCCGCGCAAGGAGTTGGCCTATTGGCGGGCGCGGCTTGCCGAGTTGAAGGCCGGCCAGTTGGGGGACGGCCCGGCGCGGGGGATGTTCGTCCACGAGGCGGTTCATTCGCGCCAGATGAGCGGGTGGCCCTTCTGGCTATGGGGTCTGCGCTACGTCCTCAGCAGGCGATTCCGCCGCCGCATCGAGGAGGAAGCCTACACCGTGCACCTCACCTACCTGGCGCAGTGCGGGATTCCCCTGGTCGCCCCTTACTGGATCGAGCACTTCGAGCAGCTCTACATCGGGGCCTTCAATGCAAGGCAGGCCCGCGAGAGCTTCGGGCGGATCGCCAGGGCCGTGCTTGAGAAGGTGCCGGCCGCGCGCATCATCGAGGATGCCGCAGAGGCAGCAGCCGCCCCGTCCTTCACGCCCTGGCTGCACGAGACGTGACTAAGGAGAGCGCCAATGAAAGCCATCGAGTTGCTCCCTGTCGTGCTCGACCGCACGGTGATGGGGGTGCAGGACCCCGAGCTGCTGGCTCTGGTGAGGGACTATCTGTCGCTTCAGAAGGTGGTGCCGTGGGGCGACCAGTTTGTGATGGGCACACACGCGCCGCCGTTTCCGGGCGCGGCGTTCAACCGCTTCCTGCGCGGCCTGATGCCTGGGGGCGAGGAGGACGACCGCCCGGCCCTCACGATGGCGGCGCTGGCGGTGACCAACCGCTGCCCACTCTCCTGCTGGCACTGCTACAACGCTGGGCGGACGCAGGAGGACCTGCCGCTCGAGGCCCTCCAGAGCATCGTCCGCCAGTTCCAGGACCTCGGCGCCGCCTCGATCGTCCTCACGGGCGGCGAGCCAATGCTGCGGCGCGACCTCGAGGACGTGTGCCGGGTGATTGACTCGGACTCGGTGGTCCTGCTGAACAGCTCGGGGCAGGGCCTCGACGCGGCGCGGGCGCGCGGCCTCAAGGACGCGGGCGTGTGGAGCGTGGGCATCAGCCTCGACTCGATTGACCCCGCGGAGCACAACCGCCTGCGCGGCTCGCCCAAGGCGTTCGACGCCGCCGTGGCCGCCCTGGGCAACGTGCGCGACGCAGGCATGTACCCCTACGTCATCGGCGTGATGCGCGACGGGTTCCTGAAGGAGGACCGCTTCTTCCCGTTCCTGCTGAAGGCGCGGGAGTTCGGGGCGATGGAGGTGCACCTCCTCGACCCGGCGCCGGCCGGCCGCCTGGTGGGCCACCCCGTGCCCGAGGCCACGCCCGAGCAGCGCGCCCTGATGATCGAATACCAGCGGGTCGTGGCCGAGCACGACGACTGGCCGATCCTCTCCTTCGCGTCGCTCTTCGAGTCCGCCGAGTGGTTCGGCTGCGCGGCTGGGCGGGCGATGCTCTACGTTGACGGCGGCGGAAACGTGTGCCCCTGCTACGTTGCGCCGCTGTCGTTCGGCAACGCGGCGAAGGAGCCCCTGGCGGACATCGTGAAGCGGGTGGTGGCCCACGTAGGGCACCCACGCTCGCGGTGTCTCTCGCAGGTGCTAGCGGGTGACATCGCGGCGGCGGCAGCGGCAGGCAAGGGCCTGCCGCTGCCCCCGGAGGCCTCGTGCGACATCTGCCGGCGGCGCCTGAGCCCGAACGAGGCGCCTGGCGGCCTCTCGCGCCTCCACAAGGTGCTCCAGGGCCTCAGCAAGCGCCTCGTCGGCACCACCGACCTCGAGGTGGGCTACAACGCGGGCGCCGCCTACTACGAGCAGGACTGGCTCTCGAAGGCCAAGGTGGCCACGGACCGCCTGGTCGAGCTCCTGGACCTGCGGCCCGGCGAGCGGGTGCTCGACGCCGGGTGCGGCACGGGCTACACGACGCGCCTGGCCGCGCGGGCGGTGGGGCCGGCCGGCTTTGTGAAGGGGGTGGACGTTTCTCAGGGCATGCTCGCAGTCGCGCGCCAGCGGGCCGAGGCAGAGGGCCTGGCGAACTGCGAACTCGTGCGCCGCGAGATGCTGGAGGCGATGGCCGCCGAGCCTGCCGCCAGCTACGACGCCTGCACCTGCACCTGGGTGGTCGGCTACGTGAGTGTGAAGGACCTCGCGGCGCGGGCGGCGCACATCCTGCGCCCTGGTGGGCGGCTAGGCATCGTGTGCAACGCCGCCTGGTCGCCCAAGGAGATACTCGCCGTGGCCACCCGCATGCTGGCGCGCCACCCGTGGGCCATGCGGCGAGCGGTGAACTTCCCCTTCCCATCGAGCCGCCGCGGGATCGCCAAAGCCATCGTCAAGGCGGGTTTCGAGGAGCCAACCATCGAGACCGGCACCTTCGTGATGCAGTACGCATCAGGCCGCCACATCCTCGAGCAGTTCGAGCGCTCGGGCGAGGCCGAGGTCTACCGAAAGGTCATTGACCCGGCGCACTACGACGAGCTGATGGCCGAGTTCGCCGAGCGGATGGACTCACGCTACGGCTCCCCCGACGGCGTCCGCGTGACCTATGAGTACTTCGTCATCAAGACAAGCCGCCGCATCCCTTGACGATGTCCGTGAAGACGCGGAGGGCCTGGTGCAACTGGCCGAGCTCGATGGTGAGGGCGGGCAGCATGCGCACCATATTGCCGTGGGGGCCGCCCCCGAGGGTGAGAAGGCCAGCCTCCCAGAGCTTCCCGCGGACCGCCACAGCGGCCGCGGGGTTGGGCCGCCGGGTCGCTTTGTCGGCCACGAACTCGACGCCCCAGAACGCCCCGCGCCCCCGAATGTCCCCAACGATCTCAAGGCCGCGAACCTCGGCGAGGTGTTCTCCGATCAGTGTGCCGAGCCGCGACGACCGGCCGACGAGGTCTTCGGCCTCGAACACATCGAGCACCGCAGCCGCGGCCGCGCAGGCGAGGGGATTGCCGCCGAAGGTGCTCGAATGGGCGTCCGCACCCCAGCGCGCGAGCAAGTCGTCGCGCGCCGCCACCGCAGCCATCGGGAAACCGTTGGCGATGCCCTTCGAGAGCACCACGATGTCGGGCACGACCCCGTAGTGCTCGAAGGCATACATGGCCCCTGTTCGCCCGAAGCCGGTCTGGATCTCATCGACGATCATCAGGATGCCGCGCTCGCGCAGGAGCGCGGCCACGCGGGGCCAGTAGCCCTGCGGGGGCACCACCAGGCCGGCCGAGCCCTGCATCGGCTCGGCAGTCAGCGCCGCGACGGACGCCGGCCCCGCTTCGTCAATCACCCGCGACAGCGCCGCCACGCACCCGAAATCACACCCCGGGTGCTCAAGCCCCAGGGGGCAGCGATAGCAATAGGGATACGGCGCGAAGTGAACGCTCTCCCCGAGGACGAATCCCTGCTTGTACTTGTCCTCCCCGGTGACGGCGAGGGAGCCAAACGTCCCGCCGTGAAATCCGCCGGTGAAGGAGACAAAGCCGCGTCGCCCCGTCGCGAACTGGGCGAGGAGCATGGCAGTGTCCACCGCTTCGCCTCCCGCGCTCTTGAAGAGTACGCGGCCCTCGCGGAAGGGAAGCGTCGCCAGCAGCCGCTCGGCGTATCGGGTCCGGCCAGGGTGAGCGAACTCGTAGCAGGCGTCCAGGCGGTCGAGCTGCGCCCCGAGCGCCGCGGTGACCGCGGGATGGCAGTGCCCCAGGCTCGTCGTGCACGCAGCACTCGTCAGGTCGAGGTAGCTGTTCCCCTCGACGTCCCACACCGTGGAGCCCCTGGCCCGCTCCCAGACCATTGGGAACTGCACTCCAAGCGAGCGAGAGAGCAGTCTCCCGTCGAGCGTCAGGAGCTCGTCGGTGCGGCATCCTCGCTGGTTCGCGCGCATGGTGCGGCCCCCCTTGTCCGCCCCGGCTACTCGTGCCTGAGGGCGTCTACAGGATTCATGCGAAGGGCGCGCCAGGCCGGGTACAGGCTGCCCACCACGCCGATCAGGAGCGCTGCGCCCGCCGTCTCAAGCACCAAGCGTATCCCGGCCGCGGGCTCCAGAAGGCCACGGAGCAGAGGCACGCACGCGATGGCCCTCAGGGCGCCAAGGCCCAGCACGACGCCCAGAGCGCTCCCAACGGCGGCGATCAGGATGCCCTCGATCACGATCATCAGCAGAATCCGGGCCGCCGGCCACCCGAGGGCGGAGAGGACCCCGAGGTCATAGGTGCGCTCCGTCACCGACATCAGGAGGGTGTTCAGGGTGACCAGGACTCCGATGAAGACGGCGATGGCCGAGACGCTCCAGGCCGTCGCCCGCAGGAACCGCAGCGTCTGGTCGTGCTCGGCCACCTCGCGCGTGTCGTCGAACCGCAGGCTTCGGACGGCTGCCGCGAGCCTCTCCTTCACTTGAGTGGTGCGCGCCGCATCGGCCCGGCAGCTCAGCCGGAGGTGGAAGCCTGTGACCTTGCCTGGACGGTCCATCAACTCCTGCATCGCGGGCAGTGGCATGATCAGCGCGGCGCGGTCCAGCGCGCCCGCGCCGCTGCTGATGCCCGTGACGATGAAATCGCGTTCCTCCAGCCTCAGCGTGTCGCCGACCGATTTGTGGAGCCCTTCGGCCACGCCCCCGCCCACCACCACGCCCCGCGGCTGCTCCGGGCCGGGCATGGCGCCCGCCCTCAGCGGAACGCTCTGCCAGAGGAACTCGCTCGGCTCCCAGCCCGATGCGACGAGCCAGCGGTCGGACTCGACCACGACCAGGTTGACCAGCTCCCCTGCGACCGCCTGCACCCCCTCGACCTGGCGCAGCCGATCGGCCACGGATGCATCGACCGAGCCGCTGAGCGGGTCGAACGCTCCCTTGCGCACCGCGAGCACGTCCGTGCCGCGCGCGACGAGGTTGCTCACCCAGGCGTTCTCGAGGCCCCTCGACGTGCCGACCAACGCGATGAGGCTGGCCACGGCCATGCCGACGCCCAGCGCGGTAAGCCCGCACCGCAACGGCCGGCTGACCAGGTTGCGCACGCACAGGCCGACGAGACGCATCGGCTGCCCCCCAGTCCCAAGGCTACCGAGTTCGTCACCCACGATCTCGCCGTCCCGGAGCTTCACCTGACGCTCGGGATGATGTTGAGGAGCGTGGACTTGCCGCTGCCGCTCGGGCCGGCAGCAGCAATTGGGCGCTTCGCGTCCGGAGCCAGTCGCCTCGCGCAAAACCTGCGGGGCAACAAGAGAGGCCGGCTGCGGGTTCCGCAGCCGGCCTTCCTGGGAGAGTGATCCGGCAACGACCTACTTTCCCGCTTGGCTCAGCAGTATCATCGGCGCAGAGGGCTTAACTGCCGTGTTCGGAATGGGAACGGGTGTGGCCCCCCTGCTGTGGTCACCGGAACACAACTTGTTGTGGGAAAAAGACACCAGGAGTCTTTTGTGCGAAGCACCTGGAAGGCCGTTCCGGCAAAAGACTCCTGGTGTCTTTTTTCCACCAAGATGGGCGATGGTCGCGCGGAGGAAACGTCTGGTCCGCTGGGGAGAGAGCACGAATTGTCGCGGTCAAGCCGGTTGGCGGATTAGTACCGGTTAGCTGAAGGCATTGCTGCCCGTACACAACCGGCCTATCGACCAGGTGGTCTTCCTGGTGCCTTCAGAGCCATCTTGCGATGGCTCAGGGATACCTCGCGTCTTGGGGAGGGCTTCCCGCTTAGATGCTTTCAGCGGTTATCCCTTCTCGACGTAGCTACCCGGCGCTGCCCTTAGCAGGACAACCGGTACACCAGAGGTCGGGCGACCGAAGTCCTCTCGTACTATCGGCCGTACCCCTCAAGTATCCTGCGCCCACATCAGATAGGGACCGACCTGTCTCACGACGGTCTAAACCCAGCTCACGTACCGCTTTAATCGGCGAACAGCCGAACCCTTGGGACCTCCTTCAGCCCCAGGATGCGATGAGCCGACATCG
>VGYV01000292.1 GCA_016872855.1 Planctomycetota bacterium | reverse complement strand
CAAGAGCGAGCGCGGCGGGGGCAAATGGGGCTTCTCCGTCGGCCTCACGACCTTCGACAACCGCCCTGTCGAGGGGCTGAAGTACCAGAGCGCCACCCCCGAGGCGCTCGCCCGCTTCAACGAGACCCATCGCATCGGCAGCCCCGACGTGGTGACGGTCAGAGTTCCCGATCACCCGGACCTGAGCGGCTCGTTCGAGGTGCGACCCGACGGGAACGTCTCGCTCCCCCTGCTCAAGGAAGTCTATGTCAAGGGCCTCACCCCGATGCAGTTGAGAGACTTGTTTACGAAGGAACTCGACCGCTACATCAAGAAGGCTGACCTCGTGTTCACTGTCACCGGCCTCGACAACCCCCTCTACCAGCCGCCCAAGGCCGGCCCGCACTACAAGTGGGCGGAGGTCAAGGACGACTACATTGAGCTTCTGCCCACCCTCACCGAGGCCGATCTGCGCAAGATCACGGGCATCGCCGACCTGACGGTGAAGAGCGACCTCTTCTTCCTCGGCGTCGGCGCGGCCCCCGCGGCGGCGCGGGCCATCGCCAAGCCCGACCCCGCCGACCGCGAGGTCAACAACTACCTCAACTGGGACGCCGAGGCCGTCGCCGCGGTCCGCTTCCAGCGCGATGGCAAGCCCCGCGATCTGCTGCTCATCCGCCCCGAGTACCACGACGAATACTTGGAGCTTCTCAAGGAGGCCGACGCCGGCCTCCCCGGCTCCGGCCCCAAGGACCGCATCCTCGGCACGATGATGATCCAGAACCCCGCCTACCCCTCAACGCCCAACCGCGCCGGCCGCCGCTACGTCCTCGCCGTCGAGGCCTTCCTCGGCGACTACCCCCTCGACGAGCAGGACCTTCTCGGGGTGAAGGAGAGGATCGCCGCCAAGTAGATGAGGGGGTGCCGATCGGGCTGTCAGGCCATCACTGCCCGCTGGATCTCTGACCAGATGCCAGGGCAACTTGCTCGGAGCATTCGGAACGGTTCTGTCTCCTGCCCATCGTGCCAGAGGAACCACTGCCCTAACCCATAGCCGTCGTTGTCATGAACGGCTCGTCGCAGTTCAGCCACCGGACGCTGTCGGTCCGCGTCTTGTACGCCGTTGCTGCATTCCGCCAGAAAGGCGCGGATGACTCGGGCCAGGTTGCGGCATGCCTGGAGACGGCCTTCCGTCACCACTTCGTCACCAAGAGGCCGCAGGAGGTCAGTCGTCGCCTTGCCCTTCGGGTCCGGGAGTCCGCCCTCAGTGAACCGCGCCGTGATATTGCCTGTGGCAGCATCGAAGAACAGATAGTCCCACGGATCCTCGGCGGTGGGATCAATAAGCAGCGGGCGGCCCTGTGCATCGAGGGGAAAGCCCGAGCCCTTGGCCTGGTTGCACGCGGCGCACGCAAGCAGAAGGTTGAGCCAGTCGAAGGTGCGAGTTGGGTAGACGCTCTTTGGCCAGAAGTGCTCCACATCGGTGCCACGCGAGTCCTCGCAGAACATGCATCGCTGGCGCTTCCTCGCCATACTGCGGAGGACTCCGACAACCGCCCGCATTGTGGCTGTCCGGCGCGCCTTCCCCCAGGCATCCTCCGCCGACATGCCGCCCGACGCGCGGTCGAGCTCCTCCTGCTTCCTCCGGAGGAAACTGGCTGATCGAGGAGGGAGATCAACTCGTCGTATCTTGCGCATACGGATGGCCCCACGACTCGGAGTCGGTCACGTACGGAAGCAGCTTCTGGCCTTCCTTCTCCTCTTGCGGGGTCAAGCCAACGCTGGCCTTCTTGGCAACCAGCTCTGCGTGCCTCTGGCGGCACCTGACGGCCACGGGAGAACGCGTATGGGTGAGGCCGAATGCCGGACTGAGCAGGATTACGTTTGGCTTCTCCGCGATGATCCTCATGCGGTCGTCCTCAGTCAGCGCGAATGGAGCCACGGCGCTCCCGGGCTCTGGCAGGCGGAAGAGCCCGCCGGGGTCAGCAGCTTGGCAGATGAGCGGACTGTGCGTGGTCACGAGGAACTGGATTTTGGGCATGTGCTGCTTGAGCCAAAAGCCGATCTGGCGTTGCCATTCCGGATGCAGGTGCACGTCAGTCTCGTCAATCAGCACCACGCCGCTGCGTTGAACGACCATCCTGCCGTCTTGCTCGGCCACGAGGCCCGGCAGGCCGTAGACCTCTACGAGGTGGCGTAGGATATCCGTCATGAGCGCCAGAGCGGCGCGATACCCGTCGCTCATGTCCGCCATGGGCAGCACAATGTCTGCCCTGTCTCGCAACCACAACCCTTCCGAGTTCACGTGGTCCACCCGCAACCCGTTTTGGAGTAGATCGTCGTTGAGGATTCTCTCCACGAGGGCAAGCTTGACCGCGTCTTCCTGGCGGTCCTCCGTCTGCCGGAACTTCAGTTCCTTCAACCAGTTTTCGCATTCTGCCAGCGATGCGTCTTCCCGGAACAAAGTGACAAATCTCGCAACCCGGCTGGGGCCGACCATCAAGCGCTGGGCATCCGGGGAAGTGCCAGAGGTGCGACGGAAAGGCCCGTACCCACACGAGAACCAACCAGTAGGCTGATCCGCCCACGGACCCCGAAGCGCAGTCCTGCCCTTCTTCACGTACTTCACGCCACGTTGCAGCAGCGGTTCCTTGCCGCCATTGACCACGTGGAGTTCAGCCCAGAACGGGCCCCACTTGGTCCGCCCGGGGTCCACGAAGCGATCGTCGCCTTCCGTTGGGACCAGCTCCAGGGCGACGATCCCCTCCGGTTCTCCCGATCGCACCCATCCGCGGAACGATGTCTGGAGAGAACGCGCCGAGTCCGGCCCTGCCAACGCAACCGCCATCGCCTTCAGCAATGCGCTCTTGCCGGAGCCGTTATCCCCTGTGAACACCGTCCAGCCGGCATAGGAGCCATCGGGGCGCTCTAGCAAGAACTCCAGCTCGCGGAACCCCCGCACGTTCTCCAGCACGATTCGCTTCACATACATGGCTTCCGCGCCCCCATGACACATGGCCTGTGGGGCAGACCTCGCGCAGACCCCATTCTGCCCGGTTCCCTCCCGCGAGTCAAGCGTCACGGTCCCCGCGAGTCTGGGTTCCTGCTTGCACCCCTGCACACGCCGCAGGTATACTAGCTGCCGACGCCATGGGAGTGGGGTTCCGCCCATGGCCCGGAACGGTACGGCTTGCCCAGCGAATTAGTAGGGTCCCGTTGCTCTGCTCATCCAGGAGGTGTTCTGTGGCCTGGCGTCTGAACGACTTCATCGAGTGCGGCGAGCTGATCAACACGAGGAACTACTCGACCCGCGGCTGGATCAAGCTGCGGGGACAGGAGTCCGCCGTCCACCTGGAGCTGACGGGGAACTGTAGCTCCGATCTTGCGGGCTGGCACATTCGCTTCGAGAGCCGCGGCCCGCGCGCCGGCGCCGGCGGCGAGCCGTCGCCCGAAGAGCTCGCTGAAATCCTCGCCCAGGAGCCGCCAGAACTCAACCCCCACCAGATCGGCGCGACGGGCGACATGACCGCCGCACGCAAGGTCAAGGTCGCCGATTGCTCAATCGAGGAGCTGATGTACCGCTGCAAGGCTGGCGAGCCGCCGCCCTTCCGATGGGTCCGTTGCCTCTACCTCGAATGGTACAGCCAGAACGGCCGCGTCGTCATCGAGGTCGGCGACCCCATCCTCGAGTTCGTGGACTTCCAGTCCATCCCCGGCGTCTCCGCCGACACGCTGCCGCCCGCGCCCGAGCCGCCCGAGGAGGGCGATGAGCCGCCCCAGGGCGGCCTCGAAGTCGCCGAAGTCCGCCTCGACGACCAGGGCAAGCCCCACGTCACTCACCACCTCATCTCGGCCGATGGCGAGCACGAGGTCGTCGAGGAGGAGCCCGACGACCCCTACGGACTCTTCTCACCCGACGCGGGTGACGAGGCGGCGGACGGGCCGACGGGCGACAGCGATGGCGACACCGTGGGCGACATCGTGAGCTACCTCGGCCCGCTCCCGTTGCCCGAGGACCTGGACGACGCGGAGGTGGAGGGCCACCTCAAGGGCGTGCTCGGCGCGCTCGCCATGTATGGCATCGCACTCCACGTCTGCGAGCACTATAGCGTCCGCGACACCTATCGCCTCCTCCGCGACACGATTCTCCTCAAGGAGCGCGCCCGCCCCGAGCTGGGGCTGACACGGTTCACGACCGCCGACTACTGCGGACAGTGCCAGGAGCGAACGGCGTGAAGATAAGGGCGTTATTCCCAGCGCACCCACGGGAGCGGACCGCCTAAAGGCCGAACTACCAACAGGTTGCGGCTTCGTTCGTAGTTCGGCCTTCAGGCGGAAATGCCTTATCTTCACGCCATTCATGCCAGGAGCAGGACGGCGAGGAGAACGCGCCGTAGCGAGTCCCCTTTTGGAGGGCCTATCATGGCAGGCGAAGGCCGTCGGGGTGTCGTGGTGGGGCTGTTCCTCGTGCTCGTCTGGGCCTGGGCCGCCGGCGGCGAGGAGAAGCCTGGCGACGCGGAGAAGGCACGGCTGCGCCGCGCCGCACTCGCCCTCATGCCCAAGCCGGACCACGAGCACGGCCGCTATCCCTATCTGTGCATCTCGGACCGCGACAAGGCGCAGACCCGCGAGGCCATCCAGACGTGGGAGCTGCTCCTGGTGCTCGACCCCAGCGACGCGGAGGCGAAGATGGACCTCGCGATCTGCCTGGTGAGCCTGCACGTCCGCGGGCTGCCCAAGGGTGAGGCGGCGGGGGAGCAGGACGCGGTGAAGGAGTGCCTTCGCGCGACGCGGCTCGCCGACGCCGCCGTGCGGGCGAAGCCCTCGGCCGACAACACGACGAGCTTCTACGCCATCGCCCAGGGGCTCCAGCGCGGCCTCCCCGATCGCGCCGCCGAAATGTGCGACTACATCGTGGCCAATCCCAAGACCTTTCAGGACTGGCACGTCGCCAACGCCAAGCAAATCCTGGCAAGCCTCCGCACCGAGACCATCTTCGCCGAGCTGGAGAAGGCCATCGCGAATGCCGAGAGGGATCCCGAAACAATGTGCAAGCTGGAAGGGCTGATGCTCAACCAGGCGCACAAGATGCCAGACCAAGTGCTCGCCTTCGCCGCGAAGCACGCGGACTCCACCAACCCCCTCGTTCGCTTCCTCTTCGAGGTGGCGATGGCGGAAATCCTGTTTCGGGAGAAGAAGGACCCCGCTGCCCTCGCGCACTACGACCGCGCAATCGAGGCCCACGAGGCCGCCTACGCTGCGACGCCCAATATCATCCGCAAGCTCTACGTGGACGACGTCTACCGCTTCAAGCTCGTGGCCTGCCAGGTGTTCAAGAAGCCGGGCGAGGCCCGGACGACGGTGCTCGATGGTGTCAGGCACTTCATGAAGGCCGATAGGTTCTCCACGCCGATCGCCTGGCTCTACTTCTACTGCGTCACCGAGGTCCTCAAGGAGGGCGAGGAGAAGGAGGCCATCGCCGTGTGCGACGCCTATCTGAAGGCCGCCGCACGCGACCGCAACGTCCAGAACGACTACGGGGCGCGCATCGCCGAGGTGAGGGAGCGGCTCGCCGCGAAGCTCGAGGGGCGGCCCCTTCCGACCTTCGAGGGCATGACCCTCATCAAGGGCACGGAAGCACGGAACCTCTACTGCCCGCGCATGGCCGTCGCCGCCGGCAAGCTCTGGCTCGCCTGGCAGCCCTGGCAATCGGGCGGCCCGGCTCTCGTCCACAAGCCGGGCAGCGATTCCGCCGAGAAGCTCGACGGCCTGCCCCGAGACCTGCGCGCCGTCGCCGCCGTGGGCGACGACGTCTTCTTTGGCGGCTCCTCGGGCCTCTACCGCCTCGACGCCGACGGCAAGCTCCTCAAACACTACACGAGCAAGGATGGCCCTCTGCCCAGCGACCGTGTGGTGGACCTCTGCGAAGGGGGCGGGAAGCTCTTCCTGAGCCTCTACAAATGGGACAAAGGCAGCGACTCCTACGTCATCGCCGAGCTGGACCCCGCTACGGAAAGGCTCCGCATCCTGGCTCCCTCGGGCCTCAATGACAAGCCCGGCGCGGAGCCCGTCTACGCCACCTACCGGCTCTGGTGGGACGCCGCCGGCTCCCGCCTCTACGCCAACGAGTACCTGCTCTCGGGCGCGCCGAGGCCGTGGCGGCGCGAGGGCTGGACGTGGGCCGGCGAAGGCTGGGAAGCCGCCTCTCCTCCCGCCGACGCTTCCGCTCCCCGCTACGTCCTTTCCGAGGGCGGTGAGGCGCTTCGGGTGTCCCACGTCGAGGGCAAGACGCTCTTCGAGTTCCTCAAGGCCGGCGAGCGGCTCGCAGTCGAGCTGCCCGTCCCCGAATGCGTGGGCGAGGCCGCATTGGACGCCAAGCGCATCTGGGTCCCCGGCTTCCTGGGCCTCTACCAGGTCGAGCGGGGGACGGGCAAAGTCACGTGGCTGGCCCATCAGGAACAGACCCAGTGCCTCGCCGTCCTGAAGCACGCGGGCAAGCTCTACGTGGCGACGACCCGCGGGCTGTACGCCTGCGGCATCCCGCAGTAAGCGAGTTCGGGTCGTGAGCAGTGCCGAACAGTATGGACTGCGGCAACGCAGTTGCCGCTTTGGCTCCCCGCGAAGCGGTGGGAAGCATCTGGTCCTTGCCTGCATCGAGGACGGCGTGCGGGCGCTCACGATCCGCGTGCTGGGCGCATACGCCGAATCGCTCGGCGCGCGCGTGACGCTGCTGGTCATCGTGAAGCCGCTGGCCACGGCGGGCAAGCCCCTCGTCTTCGCCCCTTCCGAGATTCGCCGGGTTGCGCGCTTCCTGCGGCGCGAGGCCGTCACCCACTTCGGCATGTACCTGATGACCGCCACGCTCAAGCCCTACGCCCTCCTGGCCAAGGGCCTCCGCGACGCGGGGTTCGGGGGCGTCATTCTCGCGGGCGGGGTCCACGCCACGCTCTGCCCCGAGGAGTCGCTCGTCGAGGGCGCCGACTTCGCGGTCCAGGGGCCTGGCGAGCTGCCGCTCAAGATGCTCTTCGAGGGGGCCGACCCCGCGACCATCCCCGGCCTCGTCTGGCGGCGCGTCGGCGCCGTCGTGGCCAATCCCCAGGACGCGGCGCAGCGGGTGGACCTGGATTCGCTGCCCTACCCCCTCTTCCGCTTCGGGCGCGACAAGGTGCTGCTCAAGGGCAGGCTGCGGCCCTACACGTGGCGGGTCCACCGCAGGTTCGCCGACTGGCACGGGCAGTACTACGACGTCATCACCTCCCGGGGCTGTCCCTACAGGTGCGCCTACTGCTGCCGCGTGGACACGGGGGCGATTCGCCGCGCCAGCGTGGGCCGCGTGATCGGGGAACTCACGCACCTGCGCGCCGAGCACCCCGAAATCGCGGGCGTGAACATCCAGGACGACGCCTTCTTCTACGGCGCCGAGGACTGGGTGAAGGACTTCTGCCGCCGCATGCGCGCCGAGGTGGGCCTCCCCTTCATCGTCCGCATGATCCCCAAGTTCGTCACCCCGGAGCGGCTCGAGCTCCTCAAGAGCGGCGGGCTGGAGTACGTGACGATGGGCCTCGAAGGCTCCAGCCGCATCAACCGCACGCTCTACAAGCGGCCCGAGGACAAGGGCTCGTTCCTCCAGGCCGCCCGCGCCGTGCTGGACGCCGGCCTGCACCTCTCGGTGGACGTCATCATTGACAACCCCTACGAGAAAGAGGAGGACCTGCGCGAGGTGGCCCAGACGCTCAACGCCCTGCCGCGGCCCAACTGGGGCGTGGTCGCCCTGTCGCTCACCCCGTTCCCCCACACGCCGCTCTACGAGCGGTGCGCGAAGGACAAGATGCTCGGCCGCTTCGCGACCGATGCCTACGACGCGATGCTCATGCCCACGAAGGAGGGGGGCTACACGACGCCCCACTTCTGGCGCGTCCTCATCACCGAACTCCTCCCCGCCATCGGCCCCCACATGGCTGCGCCCCTCATCGCCGCAGGCCCGAACGACCCAAAGGCCATGCAGACCGTTGAGCACCTGGCAAAGTGGACCAGGCGCGTGAGCAAGCTCAACGCCTTCATCCGCGACTACGTGCCGTTCCTCTACCGCTTCCTCGTCCGCCGCCAGCGCCGCCTCGGCAAATCGCGCTCGCCAAAGTGAAGGAGAGCCCGCCATCGCCCTGAGCCAACGCTCATCAGCACCGAGCGCTTCGACGAGGAGGCGATCAAGGCCGACCTCCGCCGCACCCTCGAGGTCGCCCGCGGTTGCCGCATCGAGCTGGTGATGAAGGACGTTCACACCCTGAACAACCAGCCCGAGCGCCTCCCCCGCTGGGTCGCCCTCGCCCGCGAGGCGATTGGTGAGACCGCGTAGCCACGAGCGTCCCGCTTGTGGCCCCGCGTAGCGGTCGGCAAGCGGGACGCTCGCCGCCACGCCCAACGGCGCAATGTGGCTCAATGTGGCCCAATGTGGCTCAACTGCCGTTTGGCGATCCTCGCCCGTCCGGGGCGGTCCAGCCCAATGTGGCTCAAAGTGGCTCAACATTGCGCCACGCGCAGCACCAGGGGGGTGGGGGGGCGCCCCTGGCCGGAGGCCAGGAAGCACCAAGCATGAATAACCCAAGTCCCAAGCGGACAACGACTTACACATCCCACTGCCCCAGATTGGAGTCTCCTCCAGGAACCCTCTCCACCCTATGAGGAGATCGCGCACTGAACAGCTTTCAGTGCGAGGCCCGGAAAAGCGGGCAAATGTCCTAAGTGGTTGAGAGTACGATAGATATGGCCTGAAAGTGCGGCCGGCGAAAAAAGCTCTCAAATCGCTTTCAGCCAGCTTTGTACGGGCTTTCACTCGTCCTCGTCCTGCCTGCCCCGGCAGGAGGGGACTCCCCCCATTCCATGGCGTCAGCCGCTAATAGAATCGCTCATCCGGGGCGGCCTGTCGGGGGCTGATCTGTGCAAGTGCATAATTGGCAAGCTCTTGCAGCGACGAAAGAAGCTGGCGAGAATCGCTCAGAATCGCTTTTCGGTCGCTCTGTGGCCGCTAATGGCCTTTTGCGCCGCGTTTTATCATGAGGGTTATGATAGGCTATGGTCAGTCAGATCGCAGGGGCGCGCCTGGGCGGCGCGGCAGGATCCACCTGATACAATCATCCATGTCTCTGAAGCCGTGCACCCCTGAGTCCCACCTGCCCCAGTTCAGTGAACCTGGTTGCAGTCGAGGACGCCCACTCGGGTCGTCTGCCCCGCCTTGACCTCGAAGACGGCGGAAGGGTCACTTGTGACATCGCCCTTGCCTGGCGCCGGAAGCTTCCACTCATAATCTGGCGCTGGGGGCGCCACCCGGTCCCAGATGGCGGCTGCCCGGTACCGTCCCGGGGTCACGCCCTTGATCAAGAACCGCACCTCGAACTCGTCGCCGGGGAAGTACTCGGAGCGGAGGTACGCCGTGTGACGCGCTGCCTTCTCTGTTGCCTCGAACGGCGCGTCCTTTTCACCTGGAAGCAGATAGACCCACAGGAAGCCATCGCCGCTCTGCCGCTTGTGGCTCACCTTCACGCGCCCCTCGACGACGCCGAGGAAACGATAGTCCCCCCATTCAGGCACGGGAAGCCCATCCCATTGGCATAGCAACTGGTCGGCCCGCTCGCGGGCCAAGGAGTAGCCGTAGAAATAGCTGATGGGGCTGGTGGCGCGCTGAGTGCACGAGCCGGAGTCGAAGCTCGCGTCGTCGAGGAAGCGCTCGATCACCTTGCGGTCCTCGGGCACCTTGAGCCACGCCAGGAACTCAATGGCGCTGGTGTAGTCTCGCGTCTTCGCGGCGGCCAGCGCCTTTCCGCGCGCCCTTGCATTCCACTTCTTCACGCGGTCCTGTGCGGGGCTGACCTTGGCGCCGGTGGCCATGTCCCACGCGGTCCAACCGTTCGCCCACTTGAGCCACATGCACAAGGTCGGCGTCTTCCCCTCGTTGTCAACCAGCGTTACCTCGTGGGTGCGCCAGGTGATGCCGGACTCGACGTGGTAAGAGAATGGGCCGCCGAAGTCACAGAACAGGTCCTTGATCCGCATCCGATCGCCCGACAGCAGGGCCTTCTTGAACTCCTCCGGCGTAGCCGGGACGTTGAAGCCCCTGCCCTCTTTCGCAACCTTGAGCAGGAAGTCAATGCCCGCGATGTCGAGGAGCAGGTGCCCGAGGGCGTATTGCTTGATCTGCCCCTTCCGGGAGTAGAAAGCAAGCACATCGGGTCCGGACCCTCGCCACCAGTCGTCCACGGTGACGAAGAACTGCCCGTCGTCCGAGATGTATGCGTCCTCAGGGCCTATCTGGTTCGTGAGCGGCGTCTCCCAGAGCCGCATCCTCTGCT
>VGYV01000291.1 GCA_016872855.1 Planctomycetota bacterium | reverse complement strand
GCGCGTGCGGAGCATCGAGGAGAGCGAGTCGCGCTACTACCTGCGCTTCGCGGCGGTGGACCGCCCCGGGGTGCTGGCCAAGATCGCCGGCGAGTTCGGGCGGCACGACATCAGCATCGCCTCGGTCCTTCAGAAGGAACGGCACGCCACGCGGGCCGTGCCGCTGATCATCATGACCCACCAGGCCCGCGAGGCCAACCTGCGGCGGGCGCTGGCCGCCATCGAGCCGCAAGGCATCGTCGAGGGCAGTCCGGTCGTCATCCGGGTCGAAGGCGAACATGAATGATGGCCCGCCTCAAGCCGACGACCTGCTCGAGCGGATACCGCCGGAGCTTCGTGTCGCGCGCCCGCTCCAGCTCGCCCCTGCCCTCACGGAATCCGAGTTGACCGCTCGGCTGCTCGAGCTGGCCTCGCCAAACACCCATCTCGACGAGGCCCTCTGCTTCCTCGGCGGCGGCACGTGGGACCACTACGTGCCGGCCATCGTGGACGAGGTGGCGGCGAGCGTGCCGCCCAGCGTGGTTACGCCCGATTCGCCGCCGCCCGTGCTTCGCACCGTCTTCGAGCTTGGGGGCATGTTCTCCGCTCTCACCGGGCTTGAGCTCTCGACCGCTCCGTTCGCCGACGGGCCGTCGGCCCTCGCCGAGGCCATCCGCACCGCTGTGCGGGCGACGGGACGCAGCGGCGCCGTGCTGGCGAGGACGATGAACCCCCGCTACCGCGCCATCGCCCGCGCTCTCCTCTCCCCTCCACTGACGCTTCAGGAGGCGGGCTACCACGGCGGCGTCACGCGGCCGAGCGACGTCGAGCGGCTGCTCTCGGACGGCGTGGCGTGCGTGGTGGTGGAGCAGCCGAACTTCTTCGGGTGCTTCGAGGACGTGGCCGGTCTCGCGGAGGCCGCCCACCGCTCCGGGGCGCAGCTCGTGGTGAAGGTGGACCCCATTGCCCTCGGGATCCTCGCCGCGCCCAGCGCGACCGGCGCGGACATCACGGTGGCCGATGCCCAGCCGCTGGGCACGCGGCCGCTCTACGGCAGCGAATCGCTTGGGCTGCTCGCGTGCCGTCCCGGGCTGGCCCCCGCGCTCGGTGGGTGGCGGGTCGAGCGACTCGGCGACGCCTTTGCTGCCGTCGGCACGTCTGCGGAGCGAGTCCGAGCGGACCAGCTCGTGCGGCCGGCGGCCTACCTGGCGGCGGTCGGGGCCGAGGGCCTGGCGCGCGCGGCCACGCTCTCGATGGATGCGGCCCACGCGGCCCAGCGCGCCATCACCACCATCGAGGGGCTCACGCTGCGCTTCCGCGCGCCATACTTCAAGGAGTTCGCCGTCGAGTGCGATGGCGACCCCGAGGAGGTCAGGCAGGCATTGCTCGAGAGCAACGTGCTGGGCGCCTTGCCCCTCCAGGCCGAATATCCCGAGATGGAGAACTGCGTGCTCTTCGCCGCGACGGAGCGGCGGAGCCGGGCCGACATCGAGCTGCTGCGCCACACGCTGGAGCTGCTCAGCGACTTCCGCGCCGGCGGCGACGACCTGTCCCTGGATGCCGACGATGCCTGAACCACCAGAGCGCAGCAACTGGCACTTCCCAGAGCCTGGGCCTGAGGCGATCGAGTGCCTTCAGCAGGTTGCCGCCACGTTGCGGCGACCGACGCCCCCCGCGCGGGCCGCGCGGGACGAGGGCGCCCTGCGGGCGCGTTTCGCGGACCTCGCCGCCTTGCCTCCCCCCTCCTGGCCGGGGGCAGCGGCGGCCAGGCGCGCGGCCGGCCTTCCGGGGTTCGGCTCACTCCATCCACACCAGCCGCCTCCCACATTGCAGGGTGCGCTGGAGATCATGCACGAAGTGGCCCGAGCGCTCGCGGCACTCACGGGGCTCGACCGCTGGAGCCTACAGCCGTCGAGCCTGCCCGTCGCCGAGCGGGCCGCCGTGCGACTCGCCGTCGCCTCCTTCGCCCGCACGCAGCCCGGCCGCACCGAGGTCGTGGCGCCCGCGGACAGCGCCGCCCTCGCGCACGCAAGGGACCTGGGGCTGCCCGCCCGCGTGCTGGCACGCCTGCCGAGCGGCGACCTGGACGCGGAGGCGCTCGAAGCCGCCGTCGGGGACGCGACGGCCCTTGTCGCCGCAAGCTGGCTCACGCCGGCCGGGCGGCTCGACCGCAATCTGCTCGCGGCGGGCCACGTGGCGCACGCCCGCGGCGCGCTCCTGGGCGTGGACGCGGCCGGCCTCGGGCGCCTGGCGGGCCACGCGCGCCTCCGCGAGGCAGAGGCCGACATCGCCTGGCTGAGCCTGGACGAGTTGTGCCCCGTGGCGACGGGCGCGGCGCTGGGCGTCCGCGCCCCGCTCACGCAGTATCTCCCCAGCCCCCTCGTGAGCAAGGAGCGGAGCGGATACGGGCTGGACGACGAATTGCCGGGCAGCATCGGCCCGCTGGCCCTCACGGCAGCGCGCCTGGGCGATGCGTTGCCCATCTACGTGGCGCTCCGCACCCTCGGCGAGGCGGGCCTGCGCCGCCGCGCGGCGGCCGCGGCCGATTCCCGATAGGCCATTGAGGAACAGAAACAGATGAAGATCGTCGTCAGCGACCCCCTGTCCCCCGAGGGCCTGAGCATCCTGCGGGAGGCGGGCCACGAGGTCGTGGAGCTGGCGGGCGCGCCGCCAGAGCAAGTGCGGGCGGCGCTCGCCGATGCCGACGCCCTGCTCGTCCGCAGCGCGACGAAGGTCACGGCCGAGCTGTTGGCCGGGGCCGAGCGCCTGAGGGTGATCGGCCGGGCAGGGGCGGGCGTGGACAACGTGGACCTCGCTGCGGCGACCCGCCGCGGCATCGTGGTGATGAACACGCCGGGCGCCAACACCATAGCGGCCTGCGAGCTGACGATGGCCATGATGCTGGCTCTCGCCCGCCGCCTGCCGCAGCTCAGCGGTCGCGTCAAGGCCGGCGAATGGCCCAAGAAGGGCGCGATGGGCACAGAGCTCCAGGGCAAGCAGCTCGGCATCATCGGCCTCGGCCGCATCGGCTCCGAGGTCGCCCGCCGCGCCCTGGCCTTCGGCATGGAGGTGGCCGCCTACGACCCCTTCGTGAGCGCCGAGCGCGCCCAGGCCCTCGAGGTTCGCCTCACCACCCTCGATGACCTCCTGGCTACGAGCGACGTCCTCACCATCCACGCCCCCCAGGCCCCTGAGACGAAGCGGCTGCTCGGCACCGCGGCCTTTGCGAAGATGAAGAAGGGCGTGCTCCTGATCAACTGCGCCCGCGGCAGCCTGATAGACGAGGCGGCCCTTGCCGACGCCCTCCGCAGCGGCCAGGTGGCCGGCGCTGCCCTCGACGTGTTCGAGAAGGAGCCGCCGCTGCCCGATTGCCCCCTCCTGGCCTTCGACCAGGTGATCGCCACGCCCCACGTGGGCGCCACCACCGCCGAGGCCCAGGCCACGGTGGCCATCGAGATCGCCCGACAGGTCGCCGCCTACCTCAAGGGCGAACCGCCGCGCAACGCCGTCAACGCGCCCTGCATCGAGCCCGAACTCCTCGAAGTGCTGGGCCCCTACATTGACCTGTCCGAGCGGCTGGGCAGCCTGCTCGTGCAACTGGCCGAGGGCGGCATCAGCCGCCTCACCATCACCTATCGCGGCGAGATCAACCAGCACGACCTCCGCCCCCTCACCGCCGCACTGCTCAAGGGCCTCCTCCAGCGCGCCATCCCCACCGTCAACCACGTCAACGCCCCCGTCATCGCGGCGGAGCGCGGGCTGAAGGTGGACGTCACCAAGTCGGCGGCGGTCGAAGACTTCGCCAACCTCATTGCCGCCGATGCCCGCGTGGGCCAGCGGACTCTGGCGGTCGCCGGCTCGATGCTCGCCCGCCACACGCCGCGCATCGTGCGGGTGGACAATTACCGCGTGGACGCGGCCCCCGAGGGCCACCTGCTGGTCACACGGAACCACGACCGCCCGGGCGTCATCGCCCACGTGAGCGCCGTGCTGGCCCGCCGCGGCATCAACATCGCCGACATGACCTGCGGCCGCGACCACCCGGGCGGAACCTCCATGCTCGTCATCAGCATAGACAGCCCCGTCACCCCCGAAATCGTCCGCGAAATCGAGGCCTCCCCCCTCATCCTCCGCGCCCAGCTTGTTTCGCTGTAAACCCGCTATCGCCCGGACTTGCCAACGCGGGGTCGCAGCGCTAGAATGTAGGTGTCGCCGCCGCTCAAGCACGGAGATACGCTATGAAGCCATTCATCGCCCACACAGACGGCAAGGTCCTAATCCCCGACAAGCCTGTGGCATTGCGGCAGGGGACGACGTACCAGGTGCGCGCGGAGCCTGTGAAGACGAACAAGCGGAGGAAGAGGAAGTCGCCCTGGAGCATCTTCCTGGAGTACGCAGGGACGGCGCAGGGGGACTATCCGCCCGACCTTGCCGAGAACCACGATCACTATCTGCACGGAAGACCGAAGCGCTGATGGCGCAACGCTACTTTGCAGACACATTCTACATGATCGCTCTGCTCTCGCCGCGGGACGCGCGGCACCACGAGGCCAACCGCATGGCGAGGAGCCTGACGGGCGAGGTGGTGACAACCGAGGCGGTGCTGATCGAACTCGCGGATGCGCTTTGTTCCCCGCGAGACCGCCTGAGAACAGCGGCCTTCATCGAGAAGCTTCGGGCGGGCGAGAACACCCTGATCCGCCCCTTGGAAGGCGAGCTTCTGAAGAGGAGCCTCGATTTCTACAAGTCCCGACAGGACAAAGAGTGGGGGCTGACGGACTGCATTTCGTTCGTGGTGATGCAGGAGGAGGGGATCACCGAAGCATTGACCGGCGATGAGCACTTCAGGCAAGCAGGCTTCCGAATCCTCTTTCCTCAAGGCTGACGGCAGGACAGGCCAAAGGTCTCGGCCACGGCCTGGTTGGTGACCTGGCCGAGGACGAGGTTGAGGCCGGCCCGGATGGCGGGGCTCTCGGTGGCGGCGCGCTCGTAGCCCTTGTCGGCAAGCTCCAGCAGGTACGGCAGCGTGGCGTGGGTGAGGGCGTAAGTGGAGGTGCGGCCCACGGCGCCCGGCATGTTAGTGACGCCGTAGTGGACGACCCCGTGCTTGATGCGGATGGGGTTCTGGTGGGTCGTCGGCTCCGTCGTTTCCACGCACCCGCCCTGATCCACCGACACGTCCACGATCACAGCCCCTGGCTTCATGGTGCGCACCATGGCCTCGGTGACGACGACCGGCGCCTTCGCCCCCTCGACCAGCACGGCGCCCACCACCAGGTCGGCCTCCCGTATCTTCTCCCGCAGCGTGTGGGCGTCCGAGTACAGCGTCGTCACGTTCGCGGGCAGAATGTCGTCCAGGTAGCGCAGGCGGTCGAGGCTGATGTCGGTCACCATCACGCGGGCGCCGAGGCCGGCGGCGGTCTTGGCCGCGTTGGTGCCCACGGTGCCGCCGCCGATGACGAGCACTGTGGCTGGCTCGACGCCCGGCACGCCTCCGAGCAGGATGCCGCGGCCCATCATCGGGCGCTCGAGGTGCTTCGCCCCCTCCTGAATGGACATCTTGCCCGCGATCTCGCTCATGGGCGTCAGCAGCGGGTGCCGCCCGTCGGGGGTGTGAATCGTCTCGTAGGCAATGGCCACAATGCCCGTGCCAAGTAGGGCCTCGGTCAGCTCGCGCGACGCGGCGAAGTGGAAGTAGCCGAACACCGCCTGCCCGCGGCGCAGGAGGCGGTACTCCTGGGGCAGCGGCTCCTTGACCTTGATGACGAGCTCCGCCTGGGCGTAGACTGCCTCGGCGCTTCCCACGATCTCCGCCCCGTGCTCCGCGTAAAGCGCGTCGTCTATCCCGCTCCCCTCCCCCGCGCCCTGTTGCACCAGAACCCGATGGCCGCGCCGCCGCAGTTCCTCGGCCCCCACTGGGATCAGCGCCACGCGGTACTCATCCGCCTTCACCTCTTTCAGCACACCGATGACCACGCCGAAGTCTCCTCACAGGGCGCCCAATCCTGAGCCGTCAGCCCGCAACACCCCGGCATTATAGCGAGGGCGTTTCGACGGGTCAATGTGGTTGACAAAGCCGTGCGCCTTTGCTAGATTCATTGTTGGTTCAGGTTCGCCTGGAACACAGAGCGTGGCCATGGGACAGGAGCGCTGGGCCCGGCTCGGATGGCAAGGTATCTCGTTCGACGTGCCGGAGGACTGGTGCCCCGGCAGCC
Organism: Planctomycetota bacterium; assembly: GCA_016872855.1. Lineage (GTDB taxonomy): Bacteria > Planctomycetota > PUPC01 > DSUN01 > DSUN01 > DSUN01. The sequence continues at coordinate 4,140 of VGYV01000291.1, read as the reverse complement.
TCGAGGGCGACGCGGCGAACGGCTACCTGCGCGTCGAGGACGAGACTCACGTCCGCCTGGAGCTGCGGTGGGAGTCCGGCCGCCGGGCCGTGGCCGCCGCGTCGGGTCTCGTGGACGGCTATCTAAAGCAGACGCGCAAGAAGCTCCCCCGCGGCGCGTCGGAGCCGTCGGTGGACCGCGGCCTTGCTATGAAGGAGCTTGCCGCCCTCGACCACGAGGCGTACACCTGGCGCGGCGGCGGGTTCAACGCCCACGGCCTCCTCCTCGTCGCCCCCGACTCGCGGCGGGTGGTCCACCTGCGGGTCTTCTTCGACAAGGGCGGCGACCATAAGGCCCTGGCCCGCCGCATCTTTGGCAGCGTGAAGCTGACGCCGGGCGATGGCGGGGCAGAGTGGGCCGTGTTTGGCCTGCGCTTCGAGGTGCCCGCCGGCTGGCGCCTCGAAGAGAGCGCGCTTCGCACCGGCTCGCTCCGGTTCCTGTTCAAGGCCGGGAACGATGAATTGGAGGTCGTGCGGCAGAGCCTGGCGGCGATCACGCTCCAGAGGACCTCCCTGGAGCAATGGCTCAAAGGCCAGTTCGCCAAGGCCACGCGCTCGTACCGCTGCACGGCGCGGGCCGACGAGTATCGCAGCCACGAGGCCGTGCGCTACGGCGGCGAGTTGAGCCTGCGGGCGCGGCCCCTCGCCGTGTTCCGGAAGCGCCGCTACACCACGGCGCTGGCCTGGCATTGCGCGGAGGCCGACAAGCTGTTCGCGCTCCGCTGCGAATCGCCGCAGTCCGAGGACCCGCGGGTCGAGGGCTGCGCGGACTCGATCGCGTGCCACTGAACGGGAAAATGACACCAGGAGTCTTTTGTGCGAAGCACCCAAAGGGCCGTTCCGGCAAAAGACTCCTGGTGTCATTTTCCCTGATGTGCAGGAAAGGACCGCGTGCCGAATTGGGCCTTCTGGCGCCGCCCCAAGCCGCTCTCACGCGAGCAATCGCTCGCCTCCGTGCCCTTGCGCAACCAGGCGGTGCGCGAGGAGAAGACGGACGCGGGGGAGACGCGCCTGGTGATTCCGCTCCGCCCCGCGTGGTGGGCCAGGGCGCTCTCGCGCGTCCTCTATGTGCCGAAGCAGCGGCGCGTCGTGCTCGACGAGATCGGCGCCTACGTGTGGGGCCTGTGCGATGGCAGGAAGAGTGTCCGCGACATCATCGCCGCCCTCTCGGCCCGCTACAAGCTTCACCGCAAGGAGGCCGAGATCTCGGTCGTCGCCTACCTGCGGCAACTGGCCCGTCGCGGCCTCATCGGCATCGCTGTCCCGGGGTCACATCTTCATTTCGCACATGGCGGCCATGTGCGAAATGAAGATGTGACCCCCGAGAAGCCCAGGAAACAGGAGCGCTGACCCCTCCTGACCCCGCTGGAGACGCCTTCTAATGAGCGAAGCACAGGCCGGCCCACGCAATGCCCAGGCGCGCATCGGCAAGCAAATCATGCTCCCCTGGAGCAAGGCCCTCGAGATCGCGCTCAAGAGCATCAAGGTGCGCTTCTGGCGCTCCATGATCACCATGAGCAGCATCATCCTCGCCATCGCCTTCCTCATGTCCATCTGGACCTCCACCGCCATCACCATGGCGCTCTCCCTCGGGCCGCAGCGCGAGATTGACGGCATCAAGGCCAGGCTGGGCGTCGTCCGCGAGGCCCTCAAGGGCGGCGCCGGGACGCGGAGCAAGGCCGAGGTCGAGGAGCTCTACGCCGACGACCTCGCGGAGGCGCAGTACCTCAAGAGGGCCGCCATCCGCGAGAAGCAGAAAGCGCTCAAGTCGGCCACGACGGATGAGGCAAAGAAGCTCAGGTCGGAGATCGCTGCGCTGGAGGCCGAGCTTGAGTCCGCCAAGTCGCTCGAGTTGCTACAGGGCCACCTCGTCGCGCTCCGCACCGTGCGCGAAGCCGAGAAGGGCCGCCTCGACGCCATCCTCCAGCAGGAGCGCGCCGGCTCCGAGCCGAAGGAGGCCGAGGCCCCCAGCAAGGACAAGCCGACCAGTGGCGCGCCAGTCCAGGCCAGCGTGGGCGGCCTGGGGACCTTCCTCGACTTCATGACGCCCACGGACAAGTGGCTGGCCGTCCTCGCTCTCCTCGTGTGCTTCGTGGGCATCGTGAACGCCATGTTCATGACCGTGCAGGAGCGCTTCCGCGAGATCGGCACGATGAAGTGCCTGGGCGCGCTCGACGCCTTTATCGTGAAGCTCTTCCTCATCGAGTCGGCCCTCCTCGGCTTCATCGGCACCCTCGCAGGCATCTTCATCGGATTCCTCCTCTCCAGCGTGCGACAGTGGCTCGTCTACGGGGGGGCCACCTGGACCTATCTGTCCCTCGGCTCGATCCTGTTCGCCGCCCTCATGGCGGCACTCGTCGGCCTCGTCCTCTCCATCCTCGCGGCCATCTTCCCCGCCCACAAGGCCGCCCGAATGGAGCCCGTGGCCGCCATGCGCATCGAGGAGTAACCCCGCCGCCCCCATCGCCGGCGGCGGCACGGAGCACGCCATGCAGCAGAACATCGTCCGCACCCGCGAGGTCACCAAGTGCTACCGCATGGGCAAGGTGGAGGTCCACGCACTCCGCGGCGTTGACCTCGAAATCCGCGCCGGCGAATACATCTCCATCATGGGACCCTCCGGCTCGGGCAAGACCACCCTGTTCAACATGGTCGGCGGACTCGACAAGCCGACGACGGGGAAGGTGTACATCGAGGAGGTGGACGTGGCGCAGCTCGACGCCTACGAGCTGGCCTGGCTCCGCTGCCGCAAGATCGGCTACATCTTCCAGACCTTCAACATCATCCCCGTCATGACCGCCCTGGAGAACGTCACGCTCCCAATGGTCTTCGCCGGCCTGACGACCGACGAGGCGCGCGACAAGGGGGTCGAACTCCTCGGGCGCGTCGGCCTCGGCGACCGCCTGTCCCACAAGCCCTTCGAGCTCTCCGGCGGCCAGCAGCAGCGCGTGGCCATCGCACGCGCCATGGCGAACGACCCCAGCCTCATCCTCGCCGACGAGCCGACCGGCAACCTCGACATCAAGACAGGCACCGAGATCATCGAACTCCTCAAGCAACTGAACAAAGAGAACCACGTCACCATCATCTCCGCCACGCACGACCACAAGATGCTCAGCGCCTCCGACCGCATCGTGTGGATACGCGACGGCAAGGTAGACAAGATCGAGGAACGCCGCGACCTCAAGATCGAGGTCGGAACCATCGAGGGCGAGGACTGAGCGGACCCGCCCCTGACGCCGAGGCACACGTGACGACCCGCCACCCAGAGCCGGCGCAGCCCACCGAGGCCTGGCTCGACACCCGTCAGGCCCGCCGCCGCTCCTCGCTCATGCTGTTCACCGTTCTGGCACTGGGCGCAGTAGCGGCCATCCTCAGCACCACGGCCCTCATGATGGCCCCGGCCAGCATGACCATCGGCCGCGCCCGCGCCCACGGCCTCGCCTTCGTCGCCGCCAGCGTCGCGCTGGTCCTCATCGCCGCCGCGTTCTGGCAGCTCTACCTCGTTCGCGCGGCCGCCCGCGACTGCGTCCGCCTCCAGCGCACCGTGGATGCCCTCCGCCGCCGCGAGGCCTACGACGAGGCCGAGTTCGCCCTCATGACCCGCATCAACGGCCTCATCGAGGTCTTCACCCACACACGAGACCTCCAGGCCGTCCTCAACGAGGCGGTCCGCACCCTGCAGTCCACACTCCACGTCCACACCGTCACCCTTCGCCTCCAGGACGAGGAGGTGGGCGAACTCGCCCTCTCCACCGAGGAGGGCGCCGCCGGCCTCGCGCTCGGCGCCGAGACCCGCCGCGCGGTGCTCACCAGCGGCAAGTCGTTCCTCGTCAACGCCCTGGCGGCTAACCCGGCCTACAAGGACCTCGCCAACCAGGGCTACAGCGCCCTCATGGCCGCCCCACTGGGCCGAGGCCGCAGGGCCACAGACCGCAGCGTCGGCTTCATCGCCGCACTCAACAAGGGCGACCGCGACTTCACGGGCCGCGAGCTCACCCTCCTCACCCACTTCGCCCGCCACGCCGGCCTCATCATCGAAAACGCCCAGCTCTACAAGCGCGCCGAACACCTCGCCGAGCACGACGGCCTGACCAACCTC
>VGYV01000290.1 GCA_016872855.1 Planctomycetota bacterium | reverse complement strand
TGATAGAAAGCCGGGCTGACAAAAACCGTGCCAAAGCCCCGAAGGGAGGCGGCGGCGCGGGCGCCCGTTTGGCTGCCTGCCCCCAGGCAGGCCACGCCGCACGAGCGAAGTCTCGTGCGGCGCTTAGTTTCTTAGTCCAATCGTCCTCGTCCTCGTCGTCGTCCTCGTCCTCGATTCCCCTCCCCTCTCCCATCGTCCACCTCGACGGCGCGACCCGCGCCCTCGTAGGGCAGAAGCTTGTCTTCGACGCCTCGCGCAGCCGCGACCCGGAGGGCCGTGCGCTCTCCTTCACATGGGACGTTGCAGGCGTCGAAGCCTCGACGCCCGCGGTGGAGCGCGTCTTCGACGCGCCGGGCTTCTACCGCGTGGCCGTCACGGTCTCGAATGGCGCGAGCGCCAGCCTCGCGTGGCGCGATGTCTACGTTGTGCGCGAGGCCGAGGACGCCGCGACCGAAGGCTCGGCGAGCCGTTGGGCGTTCCGCGCCGCCGGAGGCACGCGCGTCACCTTCCGCGATTGCGGCGAGGCCTTGGTCAGGCGCCTCGCGGTCGAAGCACGGGTGGAGCCTTACGCCGGCGGCGAGGTCGAGCTGCTCTTCACGCCAGCGGCCCCGCTCGATCTCGCCGGCAAGAAGCGCCTGGCCTTCTGGCTCCGCCGCCGCATCGAGGGCGTCTTCGGGTTCCAGGGGGCGAATCCCGTGCTGCGGCTCTACGGCCCAGACGGGCACATTGCCTTGACGCCCGCGGGCGATGCCAATCGCATCGAGCACGCCAAAAGCCCCAGCGAGGCCCGCTGGGGCTGGCTCCTCCTCGCCATTCCCTTGGAGGGGGACGACCACTGGCTCTGCGAAACGAGCGGCGCCGTCTCGCTCGCGGCCGTCGAGCGGCTCGGCCTTCAGTTCCGCGCCACCAACCCCGCGCCGTTCACCCTCTGGCTCGACGGCCTGGCGTTCGAGTGAGCCGGCAGAGCGCTCTTGCGCTACGCGGCGAGTTGCGTATGATAGGGGGGCGCAGGAACGGTGTGTAGGCTCCAGGAGCCGGTTGCCGCGAGCTCCAAGGGGATCGGAGGCGACAGGCGATGGCGAAGCTGATGGCGAAGTGCCCCAAGTGCGGCGAGCAGTTCGAGGTCGGGCCGTCGCCCGATGGGGTGGTGGCGTGCCCCCGCTGCCAGGCGCAGCTGCGGGTGCCTGCGGCCGCCGCGGCCGCCTCGGCGGCGAGAGCCGACGCCTTGCTGGGCGAGATGCTGGGGCCGTACGTGGTCCGGGAGGTGATCGGCCGCGGGGCGATGGGCGCCGTCTACAAGGCCCAGCATCAGGCGCTCGGCCGCGTGTGCGCCATCAAGGTCCTGCCCAGAGAGTTCGCGCGCGACCCCAGCTTCGTCGAGCGCTTCCGCCGCGAGGGGCGCGCCGCCGCCGCCATCAATCATCCCAACGTGATCCAGGTCTTCGACGTAGGGGAGGACAAGGGCTACAGCTTCATTGTGATGGAGTACGTGGAGGGGGAGACGCTGGGCGAGCGCCTGCGGCGCAGCGGGGCCGTGCCGCCCGACCTCGCGCTCGGCCTGCTCAAGCAGACCGCGGTCGCGCTCGGCGCCGCGCACGCGCTCGGCATCGTCCACCGCGACATCAAGCCCGGCAACATCCTCATCGCCGCGGGCGGGGTGGCCAAGGTGGCCGACTTCGGCCTGGCCAAGCGGAGCGGGGTGGACATAGACGTCACCGCCCCCGGCTCCCGCCTCGGCACGCCGATGTACATGTCGCCCGAGGTCGCCCAGGGCCAGGTGGCCGACGCCCGCAGCGACCTTTACTCGCTCGGAGCCACGTTCTACTACGCGCTGACCGGGAACTACCCCTTCGACGCGCCGAGCGCCGCCGCCGTCGTGGCCAAGGTGCTCAACGACGAGCCGCCGCCGCTCGACTCCGTGGCGCCACACCTCCCACCCGTCCTGCGGCGGGTCATCCACCGCCTCCTGGCGAAGGACCCCGCCCAGCGCTACCAGACGGCGCAGGCGCTGCTGGACGCCCTGGAGGGCCGCGAAGCCGCGCCGCCGAAGGCCCCGAAGGCGGCGAAGGTGCCCAAACGCCCCGCGGCGCCGCCCCCGCCGGCCTCGCCGGAGGAGCGCCGCCTGGCCCGTATCCGCCAGCGGCGGCGGAACGTCATTCTGACCCTTCTGATCATCCTCTTGCTGGCCGCCATTGGCGTTGCGCTCGTCCTCCTCCTCAAGCCGTGAGGGAACTGCCGGCGGCCACCTCGCGTCTAAATTCACATGGGGGAGTCTACCTGGACGTAGCTCGCCCAGCAGCGGCTCTGTCGCCGCAAACTCTTGGAGGTACTGACCATGAGGCGATTGCACCTGGGGCTGTTCGCGTGCGCGCTCCTCGCCGCTCCGGCGGCAGGGGGGGGCGAGGTGGGCTTCATCGAGGACTTCGCGCTGGGCAAGGACCGCGCCGAAGCCCTCAAACAACTCATCCCGGGCACCGAGGATTACTACTACTACTCCTGCCTCCACGCCCAGAACCAGGGCAGGCTGGCGGACGTGGATGAGATGCTCAAGGCCTGGATCAAGCGCTACGACCGCACACAGCGCGTGGTGGAAATCGAGAACCGCCAAGCACTCCTGAAGTACGACAAGGACCCCAAGGCGTCCCTCGAATACATCCGCCAGCGCCTCGGCCTCCAGTTCAACCACCAGCGCGAACTCCTCGGCCAGAAGCCCCAGCTCCCCACCGCCCTCGACCAGAAGCTCATCAGCCGCGAAGCCCTCACCCAGGCCGCGCTGGCCCGCCACCCCAACTCCCTCCAGGGCTTCGAGGAGCGGGCGCTCGACTGGCTGATTGGCGTCAATCTCGACCCCATCCGCCGCCGACACCTCCTCAACCGCCTGAAGCGCCCCGACTACCAGAACCTGCCCAAACTGGTCTTGGACGACCTGGCCCACCAGGATAGCGGCGGCTTCGGGTGCTTCGACATCCACCGCCTGCTCCTCCTCAGCCAACTCGAGGAGTGCCTGAAGCTCAAGCCCGACCTGCTGAACCAGACTCATTTTGTGAATGCCTATCTCGCCAAACTGCGGCCCAGCGCCGACGTGGACTGGCAGGACGACGAGCGGGAGCGCGAGGCGTATCTCGAACGCCTGTGGGCATTTGTGGGGAAGCTCAACTCATCCCACAACTCCCTCAAGGCCCATGTCCTCTACCATCGCCTCGTCCACGACCGCGCCAGGGGCATCTACGACCCCGTCCGCTTCCTCGCCTACATCCAGCTCCCCCGCAACGTCGGCTACATCAGCCCCCGCTACATGGAGGACGAGCAGCGGCGGCGCTTCACCGCCGACGTGAATGCCAACTACCAGGAGTTCACCCTCCTGCCCCCCATCGGAAACGACGAGCCGCTGGTCCGAAGCTACCTGATGCACTTCTTCGTAAAGGCCGACAGCATCGAGCCTTACGACACCTACATCAGCGACATCTACCTCCGCCACTGCTTCGCCGAGACCAAGATCGTCCACGGCCTCGGCGACATGGAGCGCTGGTACTCCATGCTCCCCGCCAGCGACTACCAGGCGCTCAAGGACCGGATTGACCTCGACTTCGAGCACACGCGCAAGACCTTCTTCGCGCCCGAGGACAAAGTGACGCTAGAGGTCTACGTGAAGAACGTAAAGACCTTGCTGGTCAAGGTTTACGAGCTGAATGCCCTCAACTACTACCGGGCCAACGGTCGCGAGATAGACACGGCGGTGAACCTCGATGGCCTGGTCGCAAATGAAGAGAAGACATACACTTACGAAGAGCCGCCCCTCCGCCGCGTGAAGCGGACCTTCGAGTTCCCAAGTCTCAAGCCGCGCGGCACTTACGTCATCGAGTTCATCGGCAACGGCCGCAGCAGCCGCGCCGTCGTCCGCCGTGGCAGACTCCAGTTCCTCGCCCGCACCAGCACCGCCGGCCACGTATTCACCATCCTGGACGAGGCGAACCGCCGGGTGAACGACGCTGCCCTCTGGCTCGCAGGCCACAAGTACACCCCCGGCAAGGAGGGCCTCATCACCGTCCCCTTCTCCAACCAGCCCGGCCGTCAGGCCATCATCCTCACGCGGGGCGAGTTCGCCTGCCTCGACTCCTTCCAGCACGAGGCCGAGCGCTACCAGCTCTCCGCCGGCTTCTGCGTGGACCGCGAAGCCCTGCTCCGCCGCAACAAGGCCACCCTCCTCATCCGCCCAGTCCTCACCCTCAACGGCACTCCCGTCACCCTCTCCGTCCTCGAAGAGGTCACGCTCACCCTCACCTCCACCGACCGTGAGGGCGTGAACACGGCGAAGGAGGTCAAGGACTTCAAGCTCTTCGAGGACCGCGAGGCCACCTACGAGTTCCAGGTGCCCGCCAACCTGGCCCGCCTGACCTTCGCCCTCCGCGCCAAGGTCCAGAACCTGAGCCAGAACAAGAAGGACGACGTGGCGGACGCCGAGACCTTCCACCTGAATAACATTGACGCGACGGAGAAGGTGGAGGCCCTCCACCTGCTGCACGTCGCCGGCCAGTACGCCATCGAGGTGCTCGGCCGCACAGGCGAGATTCGCCCCGACCGCCCCGTGGCCCTGGTCATCAAGCACCGCGACTTCACCGACCCTGTCCACGTCTCCCTCCAGACCGACGCCCGTGGCCGCATCGCCCTGGGCGCGCTCCGCGACGTCGCGCACCTGAGCGCGACAGGCCCCGAGGGCGTGACGCGGGCCTGGACGCTCGACAGCGACAGGCACAGCCTCCCCCGCACCCTCCACGGCCGGGCGGGCGCCGTCCTCCTCGTGCCCTACATGGGCGCCGAGGCCAAGCCCGCGCGCCACGAGGTGTCGTTCCTCGAACGCCGCGGCAACACGTTCCTCGCCGACCGCTTCGACGCCCTCTCAATCAAGGGCGGCTTCCTCCAGGTGCAGGACATCCCGGCCGGCGACTACGATCTGCTCCTGAAGGAGAGCGGCGAGCGCGTCGCCGTGCGCCTCACCCCCGGCGCCGAGGCCGAGGGCTACGTCCTCTCCGCCACCCGCCACCTCGAGGTCCGTAACCCCAAGCCCCTCCAGGTCGCCTCCGTGGCCGCCGACAAGGACACGCTGACCGTGACCCTGGCGAACGCCTCCAAGTTCGCCCGCGTCCACGTCCTCGCCACCCGCTACACGCCCGAGTACTCCGCCTACGCCGGCCTCAGCGCGACCTTCCCCGAGCCCTTCGCCGTCGCCGTCCCGAAGACCGATTCCCTCTACGTCGTCGGCCGCGACATCGGCGAGGAGTACCGCTACATCCTCGAACGCAAGTATGCCAAGCGGCTGCCCGGCAACATGCTCACCCGCCCCACCCTGCTGCTGAACCCCTGGGCCATCCGCACGACGGAGACGACGACCCAGGAGGCCGCGGAGGGCGGCGAGTTCGACCGCCTCGCCGGCCGCGCGGGCGGCGGACGGCTCCGCCCCGCCCCCACCAGGCGGCCACCGCCGGACGGCGGGCCTGGCGACTTCTTCGCCAACCTCGACTTCCTGGGTGAGGGAGCGGCCGTGCTCGTGAACCTGCGGCCCGACGACAAGGGCGTCCTGGTGATCAAGCGCGCCGAACTCGGCGCTCACCAGCAGCTCCGCATCGTGGCCGTGGACCCCGAAAACACCGCCTACCGCGAACTCTCCCTCCCCGAGCTGCCCATGAAGTTCGAAGACCTGCGCCTCGCCGACGGCCTCGACCCCAAGAAGCACTTCACCGAGCAGAAGCAGATCACCGTCGTCCCCACGGGCGGCCAGTTCGCCATCGCCGACATCACGACGAGCGACTTCGAGCGCTACGACAGCCTCGACCGCGTCTTCGCTCTCTACGCCACGCTCAGCAACAACGCCACCCTGGTCGAATTCGGCTTCATCCTCGGTTGGCCGAAGCTCAAGCCCGAGCAGCAGCGCGAACTCTACTCCAAGTACGCCTGCCACGAGCTCAGCTTCTTCCTCTACCGCAAGGACCCCGCCTTCTTCAAGGCCGTCATCCTCCCCTACCTGGCGAACAAGCGCGACAAGACCTTCATGGACCACTGGCTCTTGGGCAGTGACCTCGCGCCCTACCTCAGGACGTGGCGCTTCGGCCAGCTCAACACCGTCGAGCGCACCCTCCTCGCCCAGCGCCTGGCCGGCGAGGCGGCCCACACCGGCCGCCACGTGAGGGACGCCTTCGACCTCATCCCGCCCGACATCGAGCGCTTCAACCACCTCTTCAAGACCGCCCTCCGCGGCCGAGCACTCGAAACCAGGGACGACCTGGGCATCGAGCGCGCCAAGGACCTGGCCAAGAAACTCAAGTCCGAAGAGAGGCTGGAGAAGCTGGCCGAGCTCCAGCAGGCGGCCCGGGATGCGGTCCCCGCGGCCGAGGCCCCCGCCGAGCCAGCCGCCGCTCCGCCGCCGGCCCCAGGCCCCGCCGTGGCCACTGCCGCCCCCGCGCCCCCTCCCGCCAGGCGCGCAGCCTACCGCGACAAGGCTCGCGCCGACGCCAAGGGCGAGGGCAAGGAGATGGACGCCGCAGAGGAGCTGTCCGACGCCGACGTGTCACTCGGCTACCTCGCCAGGGACGAGCAGCGCCGCAAAGCCGTCCGACAGCTCTACCGCAAGCTCGACGCCACGCAGGAGTGGGTCGAGAACAACTACTACCGCCTCCCCATCGAGGCCCAGAACGCCGGACTCGTGACAGTCAACGCCTTCTGGAACGACTACGCCGGCCACGACGGCAAGGCACCCTTCTACTCCCGCAACCTGGCCGAGGCGAGCCGCAACTTCACCGAGATGATGTTCGCCCTGGCCGTCCTCGACCTCCCCTTCGCCGCCGCCGAGCACAAGACCGCCGCCGAGAAGGCACGCTTCGCCCTCACCGCCGGCAGCCCGATGGTCATCTTCCACAAGGAGATCAAGGAGGCCCAGCCCGACCCCGACAAGACCACCATCCTCGTCAGCCAGAACTTCTACCGCCACGGCGAACGCTACCGCCAGGTCGGAAACGAGCAGGTGGACAAATACGTCGCCGACGAGTTCCTCACCCACGTCCCCTACGGCTGCCACGTGGTCGTCACCAACCCAACCTCCTCGCGCCAGAAGCTCGAAATCCTCCTCCAGGTCCCCCGCGGCGCAATCCCCGTCCTCAACGGCCAGTACACCCGCAGCGTCCGAGTTGACCTGGAGCCCTACCGCACCCAAACCCTCGACTACTTCTTCTACTTCCCCGCCGCCGGCCAGTTCGCCCACTACCCCGTCCACGTCGCCCGCAACGAGCGCCTCATCGCCTCGGCCGAGCCTGTCACCCTCACCGTCGTCGAGAAGCCGACCAAAATTGACACCCAGTCGTGGGACTACATTTCCCAGCACGGCACCGAGGACCAGGTGATCGGCTACATCCAGGCCAACAACCTGGGCCGCACCAACCTCGAACGCATCGCCTGGCGCATGCAACAGCCCGACTTCTTCCGCCGCACCCTGGCCCTGCTCGACCAGCGCCACACCTATCACCCCACGCTCTGGAGCTACAGCATCCGCCACGACGACGCGGCCGCCGCCCGCGAGTTCCTCCAGCACTGCGACGGCTTCCTCGCCCAGTGCGGCGCCTACATTGACTGCCGCCTCGTGACCATTGACCCCGTCGTCCGCAAGAGCTACCAGCACATGGAATACTGGCCCCTCGTCAACGCCCGCGCCCACCGCCTCGGAAAGTCCCGCTCCATCCTCAACAACCGCTTCTTCGAGCAATACATCCGACTCCTCAACGTCCTCTCCTACCGCCCGAAGCTCGACGACAACGACTTCATGAGCGTCACCTACTACCTCCTCCTCCAGGACCGCATCGAGGACGGCCAGGCCGCCTTCGCCCAGGTTGACCCCAAGAAGCTGGCGACGGGCATCCAGCACGACTACTTCGCGGCCTACCTGGACTTCTACGGCGACGCGCCCAAGGCCGCCCGCGCACTCGCCACCAAGTATGCGGATTACCCCGTGGACAGATGGCGTAACCTGTTCACAAACGTCGCCGCACAGCTCGACGAGTTGGAGGGCAAGGGAGCCAAGGTCGTGGACAAGGACGACGCGGCGCAGAAGCAGGCCGCCCTCGCCGCCACCGAGGCCAGCCACGATTTCAAGGTCGAAGCCCGCAAAGTCGCCCTCCAGTACCAGAACCTCGCCGAGGCCCAGGTCAACTACTACCTGATGGACGTCGAGCTCCTCTTCTCCCGCAACCCATTCGTCCAGGCCCAGACGGGGCAGTTCGCCTACATCCGCCCGAACGAGACGGCGATGCTGAAGCTCGACCCGGCCAAGACCGCCCTCACATTTGACCTGCCCGAGAAGTTCCACAACAGCAACGTCATGGTCGAGATCATCGCCGCCGGCGTCGCCAAGGCCCAGGCCTACTACGCCAACGCCCTGGCACTCCAGGTCATCGAGAACTACGGACAGGTCAAGGTCACAAACGAAAAGACCGCCAAGCCCTTGCCCCGCGTCTACGTCAAAGTCTACGCCCGCATGAAGGACGGGCAGACGAAGTTCTACAAGGACGGCTACACCGACCTGCGAGGCCGCTTCGACTACGCCTCGCTGAGCACGAACGAGCTGGACAACGTGGACCGCTTCTCGATGCTCGTCCTCAGCGACGCCGACGGCGCAGTCGTCCGCGAAGCCGCCCCGCCGAAGCGTTGAGCGCTGTGGGCGGGGCCTCCGTGCCCCGCGTCTTGCGTCCCGCGTGACCAAGAGAAAGGCAGACTGCCCCCGAAACACGCGAAACGACGCGAAAGGGAGCCGCGTAGGGCGCGCACACCTGCACGCGGAACGCCCCCTGCGGCAGGTACATCGCGGGGCGGGGGACGCCGGTGGCCCCCGCCCATAGCTCAGGGAGAGCATGCTATGTACGCACGCTTTATCGCGCTCGTGTCTCTTGTGGCGACACTTTGCGCGCCACACGTTCTCGCCTACTCGGTGAGGTGCTACGACTTCGTGGAACTGAGCATGGAGTCCGACGCGATCGTGCTCGCTAAGTCCGTCGCTCCGGCGGGGAACCAGCTCGAGGTTTCCGTGCGGGAGGTACTCTACGGCCGGGCTGCCACAGGCTCGATCAAGGTCGCGTTCGAGCCCGAGTGGCGCGCGCCGGCGCCCCAGGAGATCAAGACGGATCGCCTCGTGTTCCTGGCGGCGAAGGACGGGCAGCTCGCATTGTTCGGCGCGGGCACACAAGCCATTTGGCCACAGGAGGGCTGGAGCGGCCAATACCACTGTCCCTACAAAAGCGCTCGCGACGTCGAGTTGCTGGCAAAGACCTGCAAGCAGATCCGGGGACTCCCGTCGCTGGACGAGGCCAAGCGCGCAGCGGCGGTGGGCGAAATGGTGGGCAGTGACGACCCTTTCCTCAAGCTCGTCGGCATGCAGTTGTGCTCATGGCTGGGCCGTAAGGACGCTCGCAAGCATGCGCGCGAGCTCGATCTCGGCTCCGCGCAGGCCCTGGCATACCTGAGCAAGCCGATTGGGGCCGACCTCCTGTTGTTCTACCAAGCCGTTGCGCTATCGGGCGCAGCGCCCCCTTCCGCGGCGCTGCGGCGCCTGATCCGGGTGGTCGAGCATCCGTCGGTCGCTGCCGTCCAGCGCAACAACGCCAGCATGGAGCTCGCCAAGATTGCCCGCGGGCACGGGGCCGAGGTCCCGAGCGGTGGCGACGTGACACCGGAGGCCAGGCTCACCGCGGTCAGGAAGTGGCTGTCAACTGCATGGCGCGACCTCGTCGCCGGCGACGCCGGGACCATACTCGACGCGCTAAAGTCGCCGGAGCCGTCCAGAAGAGCGGTTGGCAGAGCGTGGCTGGAGGCCCTCGCGGGACAGAGCTTCGGGTTCAGCGAATCCGCCGACGGCCGCGAGCGTGCCGCGGCCATACTGGAAGCGGAGACCTGGATTACAGGGCAACGGACGGGGCGCACCCCGTCCGTAGTGTCCGAGAACTGATCGCGCGCAGTGCTGCCTGCGGAACGCGCGAAAAGACGTGGAAGGAGGGCCGCGATGATCCGACCGCAGGCGTTGTTGGCCGTGGCGGGCATGCTCCTCCCTGCGGCAGGCTCGTGGGCCGCGGAGGAAGACGCAGCCGCGAAGGCGCTGCGACTCTCGCTGACGCCTGACGCGCCGGAGGTGGTGCTGTACGAACCCCTGATGGCAGTCGTCGCCATCAAGAACGCATCCTCACAGCCCATCGAGATCAATGTCTGGATAACCTCCACGCTTCAGCTTTGGGCGTGGTCCGTTTCGGACACCGTTAGGCGGCGGCCGTCTCGGCCGCTGAGTGGGCCACGGGTCTCCAGCGCCGCGCCCCGAATCGTCTCTGGGCGTCGCTCTGCATGT
>VGYV01000289.1 GCA_016872855.1 Planctomycetota bacterium | reverse complement strand
GCTCGAAGAGACAGGCCTTGGCCGGATAGACTTCGTAGAGGGCGCGATACTGGGGCGGAGTGAGGTTGGGCATGACCACGTTGGCCCCGCGGGCCAGGCCCAGCTCGCGGCCGCTCTCGCGGTTCACGGTGGCCAACGCCGTGGTGCTGGGGATGTTGGCCCAGGGGCAGACGAGGCGGGTGAGGGCAACGACTTTGTAGGTCATCAGCTCGGAGTTGGGCACCTGGCCGAATGCGGAATGCGGAGTGCGGGATGCGGAATGGCGGCCAAGAGGAGTAGCCGGATGGGGGAGATAAGGCCCCACGCCGATCATGTCGAGGTCGAGGTCGCGGAAGAGCAGGATGTCGGCGGCGAGGTCGGCGTAGGTCTGGCCGGGGAGGCCGATCATCACGCCGCCGCCGGTCTCGTAGCCGAGGTCGCGGAGGCGGCGGAGGAGGGCGAGGCGGGGGATGGCGGACGCATGACGCGTGACGCGTGACGCGTGACCAGACCCAGCCACAGCCCGGAGGGGTGGGTGGATGCGATGGTAGAGGGTGGGGTTGGAGGTCTCGAAGCGGAGGAGGTAGCGGTCGGCCCCTGCCTCGCGCCAGGCAACCAGGTCCTCGTCGGGCCGCTCGCCGAGCCCGAGGGTGACGGCGAGCGGGGTTTCGGACTTGATGCAGCGGATGAGGCCGGCCATCCAGTCGCGGGTGAGGCCGTAGTCTTCGCCGGACTGTAGGACGAGGGTGCCGTAGGCGAGCTCGACGGCCTGGCGGGCGCAGGCGAGGACCTCGTCGGCAGCCATGCGGTAGCGGTCGAGGGCGCGGTTGGGCGCGCGCAGGCCGCAGTAGGCGCAGGAGCGGAGGCAGTGGTTGGAGACCTCGACGAGGCCGCGGAGGTGGACGTCGTCGCCGACGTTCTCACGGCGGACCGCGTCGGCCTCGCGCCAGAGGTCGCTCAGGCGCGCCTCGCTTTCCTCCCGCAGCCAGTTGAGGATGGCGGTTCGTTCCATCTCAGTTGCGGGGCAGGGACGCCCCGCCTACAGAGGTGCGGCATCATGCCGCACCATGGGGATGCGGACGGTGAAGGTGCTGCCCTTGCCGGGGGCGGTGTCGAGGGTGACGCGGCCGTCGTGCAGCTCGACGAGGCGCTTGACGAGGGTGAGGCCCAGGCCGGTGCCCGGGATGCGGGACGTGAAGTCGTTCTTGGCGCGGAAGAACTCGTCGAAGGCGTGGTCGCGTTCCTCGGGCGTCATGCCGATGCCGTCGTCCTTCACCGCGACCTTGGCGTACATGCCGTTGGGCTCGACGGCGATGTCCACGTGGCCGTTGTCGGGGGTGTACTTGATCGCGTTGTCAATGAGGTTGGTAAGGATGCTCTGGAGCGCGGAACGGTCGGCGAGGACCGGGTCGTGGGGTCCTGGCGGCTTGTGAAGGGCAAGGGCGATGTGCTTGGCCTCGGCCTTCTCGCGGCAGGCTTCGATGGCCTGGGCGACGGCGTCGGCCAGGTCGAGTCCCTCGCGCTTGACGACGAAGGCGCCGGTCTCCATGGCGGTGAGGTTGAGGAGGTCGGAGACCATGCTGCGGAGTGCCTGGGCGCGGAGGAGGGAGCGTTCGAGCATGTGGCGGTCGCGCTGGGGGTCGGAGCCGCCGATGCCGGCGAGGACGACGTGGAGGTAGCCCTCGATGGCGGCGAGAGGGCTCTTTATCTCGTGTGCGACCATGGAGACGAACATGCTCTTGGCGACTTCGAGCTTCTTGAGGGCCGTGATGTCGCGGAGGACGGCGACGGCGCCGAGGATGCCACCACCCGGCTCGAAGACGGGGCTGGCGTTGGCCATGTAGGTGCAGAGGCCGAGGGGCAGCTCGCGGGAGACGATCATGGGGAGGGATGACGCGTGCAGCGCCTCGTCCACCAGGGCGGCCAGGGGAGCGCACGACAGGCAAGTGAGCGGCGAGGGGAGGGGGAGGCCCGCGCACTCGGGCAGGATGCGCGCGGCGGCGTTGTTCCGCAGCACGATCTGCCCGTCGCGGTTCACGACGAGCACGCCATCGGTCATGCAGTTGATGACGGTGTTGCACTTCGAGCGCTCGAAGGCGACCTCGAGGAGGCGGTTCTGGCGCTCCTCGCGGAGGCGTCGGGCCTCCAGGGCGAGGGCGCGGCGTTCGAGGCCGTTGCGCACGGGCAGGAGCAGCTCGTCGGGGGTGAAGGGCTTTGGGATGTAGCCGTAGGCGCCGCGCTTCGTGGCCTCGACCGCGGTGTCAATGGTAGCGTAGGCGGTCATCACGAGGATGAGTGCGTCGGGGTCGAGCTCGTGGATTCTCTCGACCAGTTCCATGCCGCCCATGCGCGGCATCTTGAGGTCCACGAGCGCGGCGGTGAAGCTGTGGGCGGGGCGTCCCTGCCCCGCGTCGGTGCCCCCTTCCGGCTTCAGGCGCTCGCGGAAGAGTTCCAGCCCGGCCAGGCCGTCGGGGGCCGTCTCCACGTCGTAGCCCTCGTCGGTGAGGATGCGGCGGCAGCCCTCGCGCATGCCCAACTCGTCGTCCACGACCAGGATGCGCAGCGTGTCGCTCATGGGGTTGTCCCCCCAGGGCCTCGCCCGAGGAGCCTCCCGACCGTGGCGAGGAGGTCGGCGGGGCGGAGCGGTTTCTCGAGGAAGGCGTCGGCGTGCATGGCGGCCAGGTCCTCGCGGGTGCGCGGGGTGAAGTCCATGCCCAGACGCGACGCGATGGCCGTGGCGAGGACGACAGGCACGCCGCGCAGGTTGGGGTCGGCCTTGATCTGCCGCGCGAGCGAGAATCCTGAGTCCAGGGCCTTCATCATCAGGTCGCTCACGACCAGGCTTGGCTTCTCCCTTGTCATCGCGTCGAGCGCGGCGGCGGGGTCCGAGGCGCAGGCGGTGCGATAGCCGGCGGCCTCGAGCACGTGGCTCGTCATCTCTAGGAAGTCCCGGTCGTCGTCCACGAGCAGGACCAGGGGAGGCTGAGAGTTCATTGGGGCGCCTCCTGGTTCTTGGCGGCGTCGGCCGCGGCCTCCGTGCCGCCGATGGGGAGGGTGATGGTGAAGGTGGTGCCCTTGCCCACGTGGCTCTCGACGGTGATGTCGCCGGAGTGCATCTTGACGACGCCGTAGCAGATGGCGAGGCCAAGGCCGGTGCCCTGGCCCATCTCCTTGGTGGTGAAGAAGGGGGTGAAGACGCGCGAGAGGTTCTCCTCGGGGATGCCGCAGCCTGTGTCGGCGACCCGGACCTCGACGCTGCGGCCGCCATTGCAGAGGCGTGCGCCGACTGTGACCTGGCCGCGGCCCAAGATGGCGTCAATGCCGTTGTGGACGAGGTTGACGAGGAGCTGCTTGATCTGTGCGGCGTCGAGCATCATGCGAGGGAGACCGGCGGGCACCTGGTGGACGAGTTCGACGCCCGCGGCTTGAGCCCTGGGGGCCATGATGGTGAACACGTCGTCTACGAGGGCGGCCAGGTCGGTGGATGCCTTTGCGACGCGGGACTGGCGTGCGAAGTCGAGCAGCCCGCGCACGATGGTCTTGCAGCGCGTGGCCTCGTTGGCGATCATCTGGAGGTCGGCCCGGCGCGGGTCGCCGTCGCGCAGTTGCTTCAGCAGCATGTGCGAGTAGAGGAGCACGGTGCCGAGGGGGTTGTTGATCTCGTGTGCCACGCCGGCCGAGAGCTGGCCCATCGAGGCCAGGCGCTCGCTCTCGAGGAGCCGCTGCTGGGCGCTCTTGAGTTCGACGTGCGAGGTCTGGAGCTCCTTGCACGTGTCCTCCAGTTCCTCGACGAGGTAGGGGAGGCACATTTCGGGCTCGGCGAGGCCCTGGCAGACGGCGATGGCCTTCTCGCGGCAGGAGCGGTAGCCGCAGGCGCCGCAGTTGAGCTGGTCGTCGGGGCTGAACTTCCGCAGGCTACGGAGGGCCTGGGCGATCTCCTCCTCGGCCGGCTGGCGCAGCTTGAGGTCCTGCGGCGTGAAGCCGCGGGTCAGGTCGAGGGCCACGAACTCCGCGAGCGCCTCCGCGATGTCCTTCTGCGTCGTGAAGCGGCTCTGTTCGTTCACGTAGTCGGCGATGATCTCCTTGCGGGCGAACACGCTGAGGTCGTTCATGATCTTCGGCCCGGCGATGCAGCCCTCGCAGAACAGCACGTCGAAGAAGCGTGCCTGGCTCCGGCCCTCGGCCACTGCGTCGAGGGCGTCGAGCACGCGGTCCTTCCCCTCCGTGGTCACCACCGAGTTCTCCAGGATGTCGGTCGAGAGCCCGGCGGTCTTCAGCAGGCCACCCGAGATGGGGAAGGAACGCCCGACGTGGCACCGGGGGGAATCAAAGCCGCTCTCGGGCAGCGTCTCGGGCTCGATGCCGGCCGAGTCAATCATGTCCGCCAGCTCGCGAAACGAGAGCACGGCGTCCACCTCGCCGGCCACCTTGGGGTCGCGGACCTCGTTCTTCTTGGCGACGCATGGCCCGATGAAGACGATGCGGACCGACTGGCCGTGGCGCTGGCGGATGGCGCGGGCCGCGGCAACCATCGGCGAGACGATGGGGGCCAAGGCGTCGTGGAGCGCGGGCATGTACTTCTCCACGAAGGCCACGACGGCAGGACAGGGGGAGGCGATGACGCGGCGACCCGTCCGCTGGGCCTCGCGGAACAGCCGCGCGTAGGCGTGGCTGATCAGCTCGGCGCCGAACGCCACCTCCCACACCTCGGCGAAGCCGAGCTTGCGGATGGCGGCCACGATGCGGCCGGGGCGCGTGGGGTGGAACGCGGCGGGAAACGACGGCGCGAGGCAGGCGAACACTCGGTCGCCGTTCTTCAGCATCGCCCGCACGGTGGCGATCGAGTCCTCGATCAGCTTCGCCTTCTGCGCGCACACCTTCACGCAATTGCCGCACGCGATGCAGCGCTCCTCGATGACCATGGCCTGCCCGGCCTCGACCTTGATGGCCTTGGCCGGGCACTCGCGCACGCACGTGTAGCAGCGCTTGCACTTTTCGCGGATGGTGGAGACTATACCCACGGCACCGCCTCACGTTCGAGGGGATGAATGGATGGGTGGAAGAATGGATGAATGAGAAGACCGGGCCTTCTCTGGCAATCATCCATTCATCCATTCCTCCATCCATCCCCTCCAAGACCGACCCTAGACCTTTTCCCTAGCTTCATAGTGCGTGTGGAGGAGGTGGTGGCTCTTCTCGCCGAGGGGCTTGACGAGGAACTCGTCGTAGATCTGCTTGACCTCGGGGTTGTCGTGCGACTTGCGCAGCTTCTTCCCCTCGTCCTCCTTGTAGATGGCCGCGATGCGCGCCTTGCGCACCGCATCGGTGGTCATCCGCGGCTGGCCGCCGCCGCCGATGCAGCCGCCGGGGCAGGTCATCACCTCGACAAAGTGGTACTGCCCCTCGCCGCTCTTGATCCGCTCGATCACCTTGCGGGCGTTGCCCAGGCCGTGGGCCACGGCGACGCGCACCGTGACGCCCTCGAGGAACTTCCAGTCGGGCACGGCCTTCGGGATGGTGAGCTCGGCCTCCTTGACGCCTTCCAGGGACTCGATCGGCTTGACGTGGAGGTTGTTGAAGGGCAGCGGCTCGCCGGTGACGATTTCGTAGACGGTGCGGAGGGCGGCCTCCATCACGCCACCAGTGTTGGCGAAGATGTCGGCCGCGCCGCTCGACAGGCCGAGCGGGGCGTCCATCTTGTCGTCGGGCAGCGACGTGAAATCAATGCCCGCCTGCTTGATCATGCGGCCCAGCTCGCGCGTCGTCAGCACGATGTCAACGTCCCGCACGCCGCTGTCGTTCATCTCGGGCCGCTGGGCCTCGAACTTCTTGGCGGTGCAGGGCATGATGGACACGACCACGATGTCCTCGGGCCGCTTGCCGATCTTGTTGGCGTAGTAGGTCTTGGCCACGGCGCCGAACATCTGCTGGGGCGACTTGGCGGTCGAGAGGTTGGGCAGGAACTCGGGGTAGAAGTGCTCGCAGTACTTGATCCAGCCGGGCGAGCAGCTCGTGAACTGGGGGAGGGCCACGGGCTCTTTGTCCACCAGGGCCTTCTTCAGGCGCACGAGCAGTTCGGTGCCTTCCTCGATGATGGTGAGGTCGGCGGTGAAGTTGGTGTCGAACACCCCGTCGAAGCCGAGGCGCCGGAGCGCGGTGACCATTTTGCCGGTGACGAGGGTGCCGGGCTTGTAGCCGAAGCACTCGCCGAGGGCGGCGCGGATGGCGGGTGCGGTCTGGACGACGACGTGTTTCGCCGGGTCGTCGAGCGCGGCCCACACCTCGTCAATCTGGTCGCGCTCGCCGATGGCGCCCACGGGGCACACGGTGCCGCACTGGCCGCACTGCACGCACACCACGTCGGCCAGCTTGGCCCCGAAGGCGGGGCCGATGAGGGTGTTGAAGCCGCGGTTCTGCGGGAAGAGGCCGGCGACGCCCTGAGTCTCGCCGCATACGGTGACGCAGCGGCGGCAGGAGATGCACTTGGCCATGTCGCGGACGAGGGCGGGCGTGCTGTCGTCGGTGGGCCGCTTGCCCTTTTCGCCCTCGTAGGTCACTTTGCGGATGCCCAGCTCGCGAGCGACCGACTGAAGCTCGCAGTCGTCGTTGCGGTCGCACGTCTGGCAGTCCCCCTCGTGGTCTGAGAGGAGGAGTTCGACGACCATGCGGCGCGCTTCGCGGACGCGCTTGGTGTTCGTGAGCACCTTCATGCCGTCGGCGGCGGGCATGACGCACGAGGCGACGAGGGTCTTGGCGCCCTCGAGCTCGACGAGGCACACGCGGCAGGCGCCGATGGCCTGGACGCCCTCGAGGTAGCACAGGGTGGGGACCCGGATGCCGGCCTTCCTGGCCGCGTCCAGGATCGTCGCCCCATTCGCCACCTCGACGGGGATGTTGTCAATCGTCAGTGTAGGCATAGGGAACTGGCTCCTTTCAAGAGGGGATGATTGGATGGGTGGATGAATGGATGGTTGTCAGAGGTTCGCTTCCTCCTGCATCCATCCATTCCTCCATTCTTCCATTCATCCTCTTGGGGTGACAAGGCTCACTCTCTCCTGAAGTCGCACCGCAGGCAGCGTCGTGCCTCGCGGATGGCGATGTTCTCGGCCCAGGGGCGCTCGACCTCGCGGAAGTTGTTGCGCCGCTTGTCCACCGGGATGCGATGGATGCGCGCCCGCGGGTAGTCCACCGGATCAGCGTCGGGGTCGAAGAACGTGTCGAGCGGCTTGTCCTTGCGCCAGAAGGCGTGGGTCTCGCCGCTGAGGTAGGCATCCATGCCCACCGCGGCCCGCTCGCCGGCGGCGATGGCGCTCACGACCGAGCTTGGCCCGCTCACAGCGTCGCCGCCCGCGAAGATCCACTCCACCGAGGTCCGGCCCGTCACCGCGCTGGCCTCGAAGAAGCCCAGGTCGTTGAGCTTCAGCGGCGTGCCGTTGATGATCTCGCCGGGATCGAGCGACTGGCCGATGGCGGCGATCACCTGGTCGGCCTTGACGATGTAGGTGCCGTCGCCGCGCGCGGTGGGCGAGCGGCGGCCCGAGCGGTCGAATGCGCCCAGGGTCATCGAGCGGCACTTCACGCCTGTCACCTGCCCGCCCTCGCTGACGATCTCGACGGGCGCCGTGAGGCATTCGAGGCGCACGCCCTCCTGCTCAGCGCCCTCGACCTCTTCGGCGTAGGCGGGCATCTCGGCCCGCGTGCGGCGGTACAGGATGGTCACCGTGCGGGCGCCCAGCCGCACGGCCGTGCGGGCCGCATCAATCGCCGCGTTGCCGCCGCCAATGACCACCACGTTGCGGCCCACGGGCACCGAGCCGCGGATGTTGTACTCGCGCAGCCAGCGCATGGCCTCGTAGACCCCCTCGGTCTCTTCGCCGGGGATGCCCAGCCGCACGCCGTTGGGCGCGCCGATGCCGAGGAACACCGCCTCGTAGCCGTCGGCGCGCAGGCCGGCCAGCGTGACGTCCTTGCCCAGGCGCACGCCGGTCTCGATCTCCACGCCCATGCGCTCGATCATGCGCACCTCGCGGGCCAGCTCCTCGCGCGGCAGGCGGTAGGCCGGGATGGCCTGCACCAGCATGCCGCCCGGGCGCGGCTCGGCCTCGAAGATGCGCGGCCGGTAGCCCAGGCGGGCCAGGAAGAAGGCGCACGACAAGCCGGCCGGGCCGGCCCCGATGATGGCGATCTTCCGCTTCGCGTTCCCCTCGCTGTCGCGCACCTCGGGCAGTTGCACGGTGATTTCCTGCTCGACCATGTAGCGCTTGAGGAAGCGGACGCTGAGCGGCTCGTCGAGGGTGCTGCGGCGGCACTTCTCCTCGCACGTGTGGAAGCACACGCGGGCGCACACGCTGGCGAAGGGGTTGCGCTCGCGGTGCAGCCGCAGGGCCTCCGCGTAGCGCTTCTCGCCGATGAGCGAGACGAAGCCGGGCACGTCCACCCGCGCGGGGCAGGCATTCTGGCAGGGGGCGCGCACAAGGCCCGGGCACACGCCCGCCGGGCAGTGCTTCTCGCGGATGTGCGCGTCGTACTCGTCCCGGAAATACCGGATCGTCGAGAGCACGGGGTTCGGCGCCGTCTGGCCCAGGCCGCACAACGCCGTGTCCTTGATCTTCTTCCCGAGGTCCATCAGCCGCTCGACGTCGCCCTCGACGCCCTTGCCGTTGCAGATGCGGTCGAGGATTTCCAGCATGCGCTTCGTCCCCACGCGGCAGGGGGCGCACTTCCCGCACGACTCGTCCTGCACAAAGTCCAGGAAGAATCGCGCCACGTCCACCATGCAGCTATCCTCGTCCATCACGATGAGGCCGCCGGAGCCCATGATGGCGCCCAGCTCGGTCAGGCTCTCGTAGTCCACGGGGACGTTCAGGTGCTGTCGCGGGATGCAGCCGCCGGAGGGGCCGCCGATCTGCGCGGCCTTGAAGTGCTTGCCGCCGGGCACCCCGCCGCCGATGTCGTAGATGATCTCGCCCAGCGGCGTCCCGATCGGCACCTCCACAAGCCCCGTGTTGTTCACCGTCCCGGCGAGGGCGAACACCTTGGTGCCTTTCGACTGCTTGGTGCCGAACGAGGCGTACCACTCGGGGCCTTTGAGGATGATGACGGGGATGTTGGCGAAGGTCTCGACGTTGTTGAGGACGCTCGGCTTGCCCCAAAGGCCCTTGTTGGCCGGGAAGGGCGGGCGGGGCCGCGGCTCGCCGCGCTTGCCCTCGATCGAGGTCATCAGGGCCGTTTCCTCGCCGCACACGAAGGCGCCCGAGCCCTTGCGCACCTCGAGGTCGAAGCTGAAGCCCGTGCCCATGATGTTCTGGCCCAGGAGGCCGTACTCGCGGGCACGGTCGAGCGCGTACTGGAAGCGCTCGACGGCCAGCGGGTACTCGGCGCGGATGTAGGCGTAGCCCTGGGACGCGCCGATGGCGTAGGCCCCGATGGCCATGCCCTCGATCACGCTGTGCGGGTCGCCCTCGAGCACGCTGCGGTCCATGAACGCGCCGGGGTCGCCCTCGTCGCCGTTGCACAGGATGTACTTGACGTCGCCCTCGGCCTTGCGGCAGAGGCTCCACTTGAGCCAGGTGGGGAAGCCGGCGCCGCCGCGGCCGCGGAGGCCCGACTGCTTCATCTGCACGATCACCTCGTCGGGCGTCATGCTCGTGAGCACCTTGGCGAGGGCCTGGTAGCCGTCGCGGGCGATGTACTCCTCGATGCTCCGCGGGTCAATGATGCCGCAGTTGCGGAGCACGATCTTCACCTGCTTGCCGAAGAAGGGGATGTCGCCCAGGGCGCGGATCGGCTCCTCCTTCGCAGGCTCCTTGTGCACCAGGCGGTCCACCACGCGGCCCTTCAGCAGGTGCTCCTCGACCACCTCGGCCGCGTCGTTCGCCTCCAGGCCCTGGTAGAACACGCCGTCGGGGTAGACGACGGCCACCGGCCCCACGGCGCACGGGCCGAGGCAGCCGGTCTCGATGACCTTGCACTCCTTGTCCAGCCCGCGGCGCTCGACCTCGGTGCGGAGCGCCTCGAAGACCTCCATCGCCCCCGAGGCCACGCACCCCGCGCCCGTGCACACCAGCACGTGGCATCGCGTCGTGTCCATTCGCTCAGCCTCTCCTTTCAAGAGAGCGGATGAATGGATGGGTGGATGGGTGGAGGAATGTCAGACCCAAGAGGTCCTTCTCTTTCATTCATCCATTCATCCATTCCTCCATCCATCCTCCTCAGTACGTGATGATATGTTCGATGACTGGCTTTCCGCCCAGGACGTGTTCCTGGAGGATCTCGTGGACCTTGTGCCGGTCGAGCTTTCCGTAGCGGAACTCCTTGCCCGCCTTGTCGGTGATGGTCATCATCGGCTCCTGGTCGCAGAGGCCCAGGCAGCCGGTCTGCTTCACGGTCACGTGCTTGGCATTGGCTTCGCCCAGCTCGCCCACGACCTGGGCCAACACGTCCCGGGC
>VGYV01000288.1 GCA_016872855.1 Planctomycetota bacterium | reverse complement strand
GTGGCGAGCCATTTAGGCGCGATACGAGAGGCCTGGCCTCTCACCCGAGGCACCATGAAGCAGTCTCCACCGTCTCCAACTTGCCGGAGTCGGCGGAGCGGAGGCCGGCGTCGAGGATCGCCTGGGCGTTGAGGTTGAAGTGCATGTCGAGCGTGGGGTGGACCGGGTCACCCGTCTCGAGGTGGTGGATGAATTCGTGGGCGATGTTGTGGCGGCCCTGGGGCAAGGGGTCGGGCGCGTGGAGGGTGGTCTTGCCGCCGCCGCGCTCCTCGCGGACGTGTTGGCCGCCGCCGTCGGGGGCCTTCTCGATGACGAGGACACCCGTGGTGCCGTAGATGATGGGGCCGTAGGGGACGCCGTGGTCCCAGGTGGTCCAGGACCCCTCGAAAAGGCCCATCGCGCCAGGGAAGCGGACGATCATGGCCCCGTTGTCGTCGGCGTCGCCGAACGGGCTGTTGAGGTTGCCGCGGAGGCCGACGGCGGAGATTGCCATTTCGCCAATGACCCAGTAGCTGAACATGGCGCCGTAGCAGCAGTAGTCGAGCATGGCCCCGCCGCCGGTGTGGATGTAGTGCCACCAGGTGGCGCCCAGCTCGGTGGGGGTGAGGGGGGCTCCTTCGTCGGTGACGCCCTCGTGTTTGGCGCCGCTGCCGAGCGGGCCGGTGTGGCCGCCGCGCCACTTGATTTCAAGGACGCGGCCGATTGCGCCCGCCTCAATAAGCGCCTTGGCCTTGCGGGAGGCGGGGCTCCAGGTCATGGGCCAGTTCACGAGCATCGTGGTGCCGGCGGCCTTGACGGCGCGGACCATGCGGCAGGCGTCGGTCATGGTCATCGCCATCGGCTTTTCGACGCACACGCTCGTGCCCGCGGCGGCGCAGGCCTCAACCACCTCGGGGTGCTTCGCGTTCTCGGAGCAGCAAACCACGATGTCGAGCTTCTCCTTCGCCAGCATCTCGCGGTAGTCGTCGTACGCCTTGGCCACGCCGAAGTCCTTGAGGGCGTGCTTGAGGTTCCAGCCGCGCGTGTAGGGGCCTTCCCGCAATTCGGGGCGGTCGGGCACCGTGTCGGCGCAGGCGCCGAGCTTCACCTGGGGGTGCTGCGCGAACAGCCCCAGGACGTTGTTGATGTGCATGTGCGCGAAGCCGATCGCGCCCACACGATAGGTCTTCTTCTTGCCCACAGTGCGTCTCCTAACCGAGAGTCGGACGCGACAGTCGCGGGGGATGAATGGATGAGTGGATGAATGGATGGATGAGGAAGCGGGCAGGCTTTGCTCAATCATCCACTCATCCAACCCTCCATTCATCCTCTCCATTCACGCTACTGCGATTTCCCTGCCCTCTGCGGCTGACTCATACAGCGCATCGAGGGTCTTGATCACGTTGAGGACCTCTTCGCGGGTGACGAGGAGCTTCGCCTCGCCGCGGAGGACTTTCACGAAATGCTCGGCCTCTTCCCAGTGGCCGCTGAAGTCCACTTTGCGACCGCCGGGCAACTGGGGCGCGATGTTCACCTGGTAGCTGCCCATGTTAGTGACCAGCGTGAGCGGGTCGAGGGTCAGGCCGCCCGCGGTGCCGAGGATGATCGTGCTGCCGGTATTCTGGGGGATGTTGGCGGCCCAACTGGTCTTGAAAGCGACGGTGGCGCCACCGGCCAGGCGGATGAAGCCGGCGGCCATGTCCTCGACGTTGAAGTCGCGGTAGTTGTAGGGCCGCGGGGTGAGCACACCCATCGGCGCCCCGCTGTCGGCGAGCGAGGTGGCCAGCCCCTCGTCGCGGTTGCCGAACTTCGTGTATGTCGCGCCGCTCACGGCCACGACCCGCGGGTTGCCCATGAGCCAGAAGAGGAGGTCAATGGCGTGGACGCCGAGGTCGTAGACGGGTCCGCCTGCGGAGTGCTCCTTCTGGTGGAACTGCCCCCAGGTTGGTATACCGCGGCGGCGGAGGTAGTAGGTCTCGGCGAAGTACATCTCGCCGAGTCGGCCCGAGGCGCAGATTTCCTTGGCGGCTCGCGACTTCTCGGAGAAGCGGGAGCTTTGGCCGACGAAGAGGATGCGCTTCGCAGCGTCCGCCGCCTCGAACATCTCGACCGCGTTGGCGTGGGAGGTCGAGACCGGCTTCTCGCACAGCACGTGGGCGCCCGCCTTCAGGGCGGCGATGGTCTGCTCCTTGTGGTAGGAGTTCGGCGTGCAGACCGACACGATGTCGAGGCGTTGCTCCTTGAGCATCTTCCGCCAGTCGCCGTAGGCGTGCTTCGCCCCGTAGCTCTTGGCGACCAGCGCCGCACGGTCGGCCAGGATGTCGGCCACCGCCGTCAGCTCCACGTCCTCCGCCAGGTTCTTCCACGCCGGGATGTGGCCCGACACGGCGATCATCCCGGTGCCGATGATCCCGACCTTCAGCTTCTTCTTGGCCATAGGCTCCTCCTTTCAGGCCAGCAGTGTATCATTTCGCCCTTTGGATGACGAGTCGGTTCTTGCCCTTGGAGATGACGACCTTCGGGGCGGTGACGAGGCCCCATTGGTCGGCGACGGCAGAACCGGTCTGGACCACTTTGCCGTCGGCGACGGAGGTGTTGGTCCAGGCGAACTTGGCGCCGGGGCTGGCCTTGAAGCGCTGGCAGCGGCGGGGGGTGACGTCGGCGGTGCAGGCGTCGAGTGGGGCGGCGTTGCGGCCGCGCTTGTCGCCGGCCACCAGGTAGAGCGTCATCTCCCAGCGGTCCGCCGCGTCCACCTGGGTGCGGGGCTCGAAGGCGAGCCAGGCGTTCATCTGGCCGCCTGGGTCGCCGCCGAACCCGATGCCGGGGCTGTCGTCGAGCGAGCAGTTGCCGAACGCCGCCACGCTGTCGGAGCGGCGCAGCTCGAACATCCAGTCGGGGTCCTTGTGTCCGATGAGCGGCCCTTCGCCGAAGCAGGCGGACCAGGCGCGCTTGGTGTCGAGGAGCGCGCGGTAGAGAGGTGGCTTATCCAGGATGCCGAAGTCGCCCGTGTGCATCCGCGGGGCGTAGGTGATGAGGGGCAGCTCTACGGTCGGGTTACTCCGAATCCACTCGGGGGCGTTCCATTGCTCCCACGCGCTCACGCCCCATTCGGTGGGTGCAGGCTTCTGGGGATCGCCCCAATAGCGCTTGCACTCGGGGCCGGCCGGGCTCCGCTTCATGTTCATCGTCGTGCACTCGAAGGCCGCGGCGAAGAGGTCGGGATACTGCCACGCCCAGCCGCTGGAGAGGGCGAAGAGGCGGTCGTCGTCCACCCCATACTTGGCTTTGAGCCAGGGCAGGAGAGCTCGGAACTGGCGGACGAACCAGCCCTGGACCTTTCCCTGGCTCCAGGCCTTGAGCGTGCCATAGCCGTCGTGGACGCCCCGCGTCTGCATGCAGTTCTGGTCAATCACGAAGCCCACGGCCTCGGCCATCGGGTATTGGGCGGCGCGGTTCCAGCCGCTGCCCCACCACCAGTTGTAGATGAAGAGGGCCTTCGGGCCTTCGGCCTCCTTGGCCGGGGGCGAGACGCTCAGGTGGATGAACGATGGCAGGTTGGCCAGCGGCGGGTCGAGCCACCACACGTAGCAGTGCTGTGCCCGCTTCTCGTACTGGAGCGGCTGTTCTCGGAAGAAGATCGGCTCGGTGGGCGCCACCTTCTCGTGGAGCGGTCCTGCCGTGTTCCCCGCGTAGAGGGCCGCCGTGTTCTCCACGCCGTCCACCGTGGCGACGACGGCGTAGTAGAAGTCGCCATCCTTGCGGCAGGTGGTTGCCCAGACGCCCGTGCCGATGGGCAGCTCGGCCTTCTCCTCGACCGCGATGCGGGGCACGGGGGCCTCGGGGACGCGGACGTTCTTGATTTGCTCGCCCTTCCACTCGGTCTTGATCTCGCGCTCGTCGAAGGCGGAGTGCTGTCCGACCTCGTCAACCAATTCGGCCTGGGCGATGGTCTGCCGCGTGATGGGCTTCGTGTGGCGGTAGATGCGATAGGTGGTCACAGGCCCATCGCTGCCACGGATGCGGTCGAGGTCGGCCTTCAGCTCCTTCCAGAGGACCACCTCCTTGCCTGCGAATGGGCAGTTGACCTCGTTCCAGGTGAGGAACACCTGGCCCGCGCGATAGAGGGCTTTGAGGCCAGTGGCGCGCGGGGGCGGGTCCTTCGGCTCGCCCTCGAACGTGATGTCGAGGCAGGCGCGGCGAAGCTCAGAGGGAGCGCCGCGGATGAGGAGGCCGCGGTTGGCCAGCTTGCCCAAGGCCCACTGCTGTGCGACCTCCGTGGCGTCGAACGTCACGAATCGGGGCGGAGCCAGCTCCAGCGGCTTGCCGACCGCAGTCTCCCCGTCTTTGTCGAGGGCCTGGATGACGAGCGGCTCATCGAGCGCCACGCCGCCAATCTTGATCAGCGGCACGAGCTTGGCGCGGAGCACCTTCGTGCCTCCACCAAGGGTCGCCAGGTCGAACCTGGCGATGGCGCCCCCGCCGCCGGGCGCGATATTGGCGGTGAAGCGTTGGGTGGCCATATCGCCAAGCGCTGTGGCGGTCAAAGCAGCAGCCAACGGCAAGGCAAGCGATCTCTTCATTGCTTCCTCACTTCTCCCTGGCAATCTTCACCACCAGCTTGTAGCCCTGCGCCGATTCCAAACCCTTCAGGGTGACCAGGCCATTGGCGTCGGCCGCGATGGTGCCCGACTTCGGCTCGGGCTTCTTGCGCCGCGCCCAGTGGGGGACTTCCTGGCTCGCAGTCTCGAAGCGGAACTTCTCGCCCGGCTTCGGCTGGAGCTTCTGGAGCCGCCGCGGCGTGAAGTCGAACGTGCTCGGCGCCCCCTGGATGGCGGCCTCGAAGCTGTCGGCATCCTCCTTCACGTCGCTCCAGGTGTAGCTGTGGTTCTGCTGGCCGCCGCCCTCGCCCTCCTTGTCCTCCGAGGAGTAGGTGATGGCGGGGATGGGCGTGGTGTTCGTCAGGTCGAGCCCCTGCCAGAGTCCGCTGAACTTCTCGGGCGCCGTGAGGTTCCCGCCCCAGGCCCAGTGGGCGTGGAGGGCGTGGCGGGTGGACTGAAGGGCGTAGTAGAAACGCCCGCGGCCCTTCGCGTAGTCGGGGTTGCGGCCCCAACTGTAGCTTCGGCAGACGAATAGAGGCAGCTCCAGCTTGTTCCCGGCGGCTTCTGGCTCGGGCGGCGGGGGCGGATCGGTCTTCCCCAGCACGCTCGGCATCTGCTTGCCGCAGACCAACACGTCGAGGTCGGCCCAGTCCCAGTTGCTCAGGCCCGCCTCGTCCTTGACGTCCGGGCTCGCCACCCCCCAGGACTGGCGGAAGGCGTCCGCCGATTTGGGGTCGAGCTGCTGCGCCTCGAAGCCAGTGATGAGGACATAGGCGAAGAGCTCGGGGCGATAGAGCGCCATCAGCGCCGCGCCGTCGCCGCCGACAGGGATGATCCGCTGAGGGTCAATGGGGAACTTGCCCTGAGCCCATTTCAGGAACGCCTCGATGCGGCGGATGGTGTAGGGCCGCACAACCCCTTCCTGGGCAGGGTCTCTGAGGCCGTACCAGCCGGTGAAGGGGAAGTCGTGGGGGCAAATCTGGATGCTCCGCTCGATGAACTTCACGGGCGGACGCGCATACGAATAGCCGGGCGCGTGGAAGAAAAGCTCCACGGGCGCAGGCTCCTTGCAGTCGGGCGGGATGAGGACCGACCAGTTGAAGTACATCGGCTTTGGTGCGAGCGGCGGGGCGACCCAGGTGACGTAGAAGCGGCGGGTGCCGCGGAAGTCGAAGCCAAAGCCCCCACCCGCGGGCTGCTCCACGGGTTCCCACGTGGCCGGCGCCTCGGCCACGGACTGCGGGAGGGCCGCCGGCGCACTCTCCGCGCCATCGCCCAACACAGTCACCGCGTAGAACGCGTTCCCCTTCGTCGTGGCGGAGTGAACGTAGAGGCCGGTGCCCGGCGGGAGCGGCTTGCCGTCCTCGATGGCGAATCGGGGGATGATGAGCCTGCCGCCCTCGGGCGAATCCTGGCTCCACCCCTTGAACGGCCCGTACTTCATCAGCTCCCCGCGGTCGTCGTTGGAGAACACAGTCTGGTTGATCAGCCGCTCGAGCGACCAGGAATTTGCATTGAAGCCCGATAGGGCTGGCACTTCGGCCAGTAGCGTGGCCTGCTTGATGCCCTCGGCGGCAATCGGCTTGTCGCTTCGGTAGACGCGGTAGCGGGTCTTGGGCTTGGCGTCGCGGAGCTGGCCCCAGGTCACGGGCTTGTCACCGAACGTGTCTGCTGGGTCGTTCCAGGTGAGAAAGGTCTGCCCGGCGCGGTGAAGCGCCTTCAGGCCTTCGGTCTGCGCCGGCGCGGAAGCGGCAGCCAGCACGGTGGGAACGAGCACCATACCAAGAACCCGTGCGCCACAGGCACTCATAGGGCATCAGTCTCCTTCTGTCCTGTGCCCCCCTGCCCACGGCACCTGGCATCTTACGCGCACTACTTCCCGCGCGCAAGCCTGACGACGGGCTGAGCGGATGTGCCCCCCTTCAGTGAGTACGCCGCCTAGCCCGCATCTCTCACCACCTCCTGTGGGAGCGAGCCAACCACCCTGTCATTCCGAGCCTGTCGAGGGACCTTTCAGGGGAGGCGAGCGACGTGACGGAGTACACTGTGCTACTATGTCATCCGAAGCATCTTCGAGCCGTTCGTGGCAGACGTGAACCACATCGTCCTCGAGGCATCGAACGAGGCGGGGCTGGGCGGCGACATCTACTACCACATGCTCGGAGGCATCTGCGAGCGGCCGACCGACGTGCGGCCGACCGTAAACGTGGACCCCGGCATGATCCGGGCGACTGCGGCGATGTGGCTCCTCGGCTCCCGGGCCGTGGGCGGCCGCACGCACCGGCCATTCGACCACTACGGCGCGCTCGTCGTCCACCTCAACGGGCGAATCATCCAGCTCTCGACGACATCCGACCCCGTCCAAGTGGCGCCCGGCGTCTACTTCTCCGAGGCGCAGTCGAAGGAGGCGGTGGCGTGCTCAACGCCGACGACTGCCAGTGGTCGCGCGGAACCTATATCCCCGATTTCATGGACGAGTTCGGCTACCCCGTGAGCTTCCCCCTCGCAGGCATCTACAACTCGTCGAGCCGCCACAACGTCGAGCGCGACGCCTTCTGGGAGAGCGCGCGGGCGAACGTCCTCGCCGGCGCCGCAAGGACTACCGCGGCGCCCTCGACGCCTATGCGAAGTCCCTCGAAATCGAGTGGAATCAGCCGCCCATCATCCAGGCCCGCTCGCGGCTGATGCTGCTCCTGAAGCAGTGACGACAGGTCCCGGCCCCTATTCTGGGCTGCGCGCGAACTTCAGTGTCTTGTCAGGGTCGCCGACCCGCAGGGCGAAGGCCCAGGCGCCGCCCCAGTTCGCGCACTTCACGAGCACCTTGTTCCAGCCCTTCTTGAGCTTTGCGGTGCAGAAGAACTGGTCGGCCCAGGCGTGGCTCCAGGTGTTCTGGTCGAAGGCCACCTCGTCGTTCACCCAGAGCTTGAGGCCGTCGTCCTTGGTGATGAACAGGGCCACGGAGCGGTCGTCGGGGCTGTGGATGTAGGTGAGGCCGTAGGCGACCTGCCAATCTCCGCCGCCGAGGCCGACGTGTTCGGCCTTGACCTCGCGCCAGCGGACCTCGCGTCCCTGGGGCAGGCGATGGGCGGCTGCCAGGTCCTGGCTCTTCTCCGGCTCGTGGGCCTGCTGCCAGCCGCCCTCCTTGGGGCAGGGCCAGTTGCCGATGACTGACCACTGATTGATGAAGCGCGAGCTGGGACGCAGTTGCACGGCGACGAGGCCGACGGCGAGCTCGGCGGCCCCGCCTTCCGCGGGCGCCGCAAGCTTCAGCGTCAGCTTGTGCTCGCCGCCGCTCAGGCGCACCGGTCCCATCTCGGTGGGGAACCACGGGGTGAAAGCCGGCCGCCGGGCGTTCACCTCGCCCAGGGGCTTGCCATCCAGCGACACGCTGACCGTAGCGTAGTCAGGCCCGCCGCAGAGGAACAGCACGACCTTGAACACGTCCTCACCAGGGACTTTGACGGGCACCAGCACCTCGTCCCCCGCGCGGCCCCGGCCGCAGAGCACCTTGTCGGTTGTCTCGTACTCGGTGTCAAGCTCGGAAATGGCTTTCGGCGTCAGGGGCTTGCCCTGGATTCCCGGGGGCGCCGCCGGCTCGCAGCAAAGCCACTTCGGCGCAGGGGGCAAAGGCGTCTTCGGCAGCCGTTGGGCCAGCGGTGGCAGCGGCGGCTGGGTCGTGGGCTTGTCGAGGTAGTAGTAGGCCACCGAGGCGTAGTGGGCGGGGCACTCGCTCACACCGCCGTGCTCGAGGTCTACGCGGATGCTCTTCGTGAAGCTCACGAAGTCGAGTACGTGCCAGCGGTAGGCGCAGACGCGGCCGATGCCCCAATCGAGAAAGGTCAGGCCGCCCAGGGGCCGAGCCATCGCGGCCTTGTCGGGGGCGTTCCAGAAGTATGCCCCGTTGAAGTAGTCCTCGGTGCCTGTGCCCAGCCAGCGGCTCGGCCACTTCTCGCCGTCCACGTAGATCTTCTCGTCGCCTTCGAGGAAGAAGATGCCGGTCGCCCCGCGGGTGTTCTGCATCGTGACGTTCGTGCCCACGAACTTCCCTCGCCCCGCGAGGTCGAGGATGTGGTAGTCCTCGCCGATAGGCACGTCGGGGTTCTCGACATAGCGGGCGTGGAAGTAGCCCGCCGTACGGCGGGCCGGCTGAGGCCCCAGGAAAGTGCCCAGCTTGCAGGAGTCGATCTGGATGGGTTGCGGGCACTCGTTTCGCAACGTCACGACGGCGAGCTTGCGGAACGGCATCGGCCAATAAGCGTAGTAGCCCTCGTCGGTCATCCCGCAAGGGAGGCTCTTGAACCGCCGGTCGCCGCAGCCGCTGCCGAAGAAGTCGCCGAGCGGCGAGCGCACGCAGACGTTCGCCTCGTCCTCGAAGGCGATTTCGAGGGCCACGCCACGGAGGGTCTTGGGAGTGGGCTGGGCAAGCTTCACGGCCAGCATGCCGAGCATGCCTTCGCCCTGGCAGCGAAGCAGGCGCGAGGCGCCGGGCGCGAGCGTGAACGCGCCGGTCTGCTGGAACTCCTGGCCACGGTCGGAGCCGGGCCGCTGGCCCACCTGCTTCCACTGCGCCGCGGCCTCGTCAATCGACTTGCGATGCTTCTGCGCAAGCTCCAGGCTGAAGCTCTCCAGCGGAGTGCCCGGGGGGAGCTTGTGGTAGTTGACGTGGTAGAACATGACGTTCCGGCCCACGATCTTCAGGTGCTTGGCGAACGGGATGGGAACGTAGCAGAGGTTGCACGGCCCCTCGCCGCCGCCCCGGCCGCTCTCGAAGGTCACGGAGAGCGGGGGGACGAATGGCCATTGGCTCCCCGTGCTGCCGAACAGCTCGGACATCGAGAGGTCGAGGCGGGGGGCCGCCTCGCCGTCGAAGTAGAAGCGCAGGCGGCAGTCCTTCGACATCTGCATGCCCACGACGCCCGTGCTCCAGAGCCGGTAGACGACGCCCGGCCCGTCCGTGTCGGTGAGCACCTGATCGCCGTTTGGCTCGACGCGCAGGAAGTTGCCCGCGTCCGCGTTGATGTTCTTGCGGCTGTAGCTCGAGTCCTGGTAGGCGGGCCAGTCGGCCAGCAGCGGCAACTGGTCGAAACCGGTCAGCGCGTTGAACCCGATCGGCGGCCCGTCAGCCTCTCCCGCACCCGCAGAAAGGGCGAGATGTCCCAACAGGCCGGGCCAAAGCCCCACTGCCGACACGAGACACCACACGGCGCATCTTCCCATTGCCGATTCCTCCATTCAGCGTGTTCCTGGGACAGCGAGATCAGGCTCGGTCCACATCCAGATCTCCCCAAGCGGTCAGGATGATCGGGTGGCCGGGCCTGCCGAAGCCCCTGAGGGTGACGCGGTCCGAGTAGAGGCCGGCCTTGACTGTACTGGTTCAGCGTGAACTGGACAAGTGCCCTTTGAGAATAAGAGACTCGCTTGCCTGCGGCAAGCGGGAGTTCTCTGAGGCATTGGGCATGGGCCGAACGGCTCAGACCTGCCGAGAACCTGCCTCAGAGCGATGTAGGCCTCCACGACTTCGGCGACGACCTGGTTCTTGCGCACGAGCTGTTCTCTGAGGTCCGCATTCTCTCTCTCGAGGCCCCGAACCCTGGAATCGTCGCGGTCTTCGAGGGCTGCCATGCCATTCTCAAAGAAGCGCTTCTGCCAGCGGTAGAAGACAGTTGGCCTCAGTTGGAACTGGTCGCAGAGGTCTGAGACCGGCACCTTCTCAAGCGAATGCCGCCTGAGAATGCAGAGGGTCTTATCGGCAGTGCGTCCGCATTGCCGATGAGACCCTCTGCATTTCGTGGCATACAAAATATTGTAACCCGCAAATGCCGTGCCACGAACTGTTGCCCGTCGCCAGTC
>VGYV01000287.1 GCA_016872855.1 Planctomycetota bacterium | reverse complement strand
TCGTCACCGATGCTCTCCGTTGCATCGCCTCCTCCTCACTCCTTGCCTGCGGCCAGAATCGCTGGCGTCGCAGCCCGCGTGGGTTTTGAGATAGTTTCTCAGCTCCCAGAGCGTCGCAAAGCTCCAATAGGGGCTTCCGCCCCTCTTGTGCTCCGCGACGCTACGCCGGACCTGCCTGCCTGCGTGCAGGCAGGCAGGTGCCCCGTCGCTCCGCTGTCACCCCTCGGAGGGGAAGGGCCTTCCCCTCCGAACCTCCCCAGCCAGCCTCGAAAACTCTGAGTTTCCGATGCTGTTCATTCGCACGCCGAGCCGCCTCACTGCGGCCCCTCTGACGCTCTGTCTGTGGTCGCTCCACAGGGGCCTGTTGCTGCAAATGGGGCCTGGGCAAATCGCGTGCCCGCGCCAGCCCACGGCCCCTGCCGGACCCCAAACCCTAGCGGCGCCTGCGCTTGCCACTGCGCGGCCAAGCGCTTGCCCTCACACTGCGGCCCGGCAAAAAACGCCCGGCACGAGGAACAAATGGCCCGGCGGCCCGCCACCATCCCGCGCGCCCACCCCGCTGCAGCGAATCAGAGTGTTGATTATAAAGGGACCGCGTGTCAAGTGCAAATCAAACCGCACCCGACACCGCTCCACTCATGGCACGAGGCCCAGGCCACGGAGGTGCTCGACGCAGGCGCGGACGTGGGCCTCCTGCTCGGCGGGGTCGGGCGACGTGGTCCACTCGCCCTCCAGCTCCATTGTGAAGGGGCCGGTGAAGCCCACGCCGTTGAGGACCTTGAACACGCCGGCGAAGTCCACCACCCCCTTCCCGAAGTCGGGGAACCGCCCGTCGTGGTAGCCGCCCATCGTGTCCTTCAGGTGGACGCTGACGACGTGCTTGGCCTCCTTGGCGACCTCCTCGACGGTGTTGATGCCGTGGTTGTAGTAGTAGACGTTTGCCGTGTCGTAGTTGATGCCGACCCAGGGGTGAGCGACGTCGGCCATGGTGGCGGCGCCCTTCGAGCCGTTCTCGCACAGGTCGGGGTGGGTTTCCATGCCGACTTTCACGTAGTTGCGCGCCCCAATGTCGCCGATCCTTCGCAGGCGGGCGACGACCTCGGGCATCGGCATGCCGCCGCTGTGGACGCTTGTGAAGATGCCCGAGCAGCCGAGGGTGGCGGCCTTGGCGCAGTAGTTCTCGAAGATGTCGAAGAGCTTGGCGTCGGCCAGCGGGCAGGGCGCCGTGAGGGTGCCCGCCCGAAGCCCCGCGTCGGCCAGGAGCTGCTTCGCCGCCGCCGCGTCCTCGTCGGCCCCCAGGTTGATCTCCACGGCCGGGATGCCGAGCGCCTTTACGCGCTCCAAGGGTATCTGTGGCTTCGCCGGGTGCCCGATCCGATACGACAACACGTTCGCCATCGCTGCGTCGCTCCAACAAGGTCCTGGGGTTCACGCCGCCATCACAGGCCACGAGTCTACCTCCCGCCGCCCCTGTGTCAAGTGGGGGAAGGCAACTGCCGGACAGGCTCCTGGGGTAGTGCCTGGCGTCGGACATCCATCATGCTCTCGCCTATCTGTCTGCATAGAATCGGCCCCCGTGAAGCAGGTCCGAGATGAGCGTGTAGAGGAAGGCAAGGAACAGCACCAGCGCGGGAAGCATGACTATCAACGCCGCCATGCGAACGCCGCGGCCCGGGTTGCGGCGAGTTCCACATCGTGCCCAGGGTACTGCGGCGGGGTGAGGGTGTCAAACGCGCCCTCGCGCGGAGTATGGCCCCCAATCCTGGCGCCCGGCCCGGGGCCTCTCAGCTCCGTAGGAGCGTACTATGACAGCCCAGGGCAACGCCCTGATCTTTGCCCACATCTTCTGGGGGGCTGGGGTTTAGCCCCCGAATGGGGGCGTTTGAGCCGTAGCCCAGGGCGACCGAAGGGAGCCCTGGGGGAGACGCGCCCCCCGCGCGGGAGCCCCCGAAGGGGGCGATTCGGCGGTCGTGAGACGCCCCCTTCGGGGGCTTGGAGGGGGGGACGCCCGATCCCAGGGCTCCCTGCGGTGGCCCTGGGCTACGGCTGGCTCGCCCGCCTTCGCGGGCTGCAAGACCTCCGAGATGTGGGCAAAGATGAGGGCAACGCCCTGGGGAACGGCGGTGCCCCCAATCAGCCCTGAAAGGGCGTACTACCCGCCACAGTCGCAGTACGCCCTTTCGGGGCTTGGTGTGGGGCGGCCTCGTTCCCAGGGCGTTGCCCTGAGCTTTGCCCACAACCTCGCCAGTCGCGCTCCTCTGTCCGCTTCGCGGGAACCCAAAGCGGCGACTTCGTCACCGCACTCCATAATCCGCCCCCTTGTGACGCGGGAGGATTATGGAGTGCGGCATCGCAGATGCCGCTTTGCCTCCCCGCGAAGCGGGCCCGTGGCCAAGACTCGTCCGCGGTACGGCCCGACGCGAAATGTGGGCAAAGACCAGGGCGTTGCCCTGGGCTGTCATAGTACGCCCCGTTGGGGTTCAGAGGAGAGGTACCAGGATTGGGGGCCATACTCCCCCGCCCTCGCCCGCCGCCAGGGCGTCTTGACTCGGACGGGCCGTGGCGCTACCCTGTTCCTGTTGCGGAAGGCCTGGTTCGCTGAGCACAGGCCGCGCCCTCAAGCGAAAGACTGGCTAAAGCCAGGACTCCGAGCGGGTTCTCTCCCTGTTTGGAGTCCTGCCTTTAGGCAGTCCTGGCTTTCCGCAACAGGAACTACCCTGCGTGCGGTCTCAGGTGAGTGCCTCCGAGGTGTCCGGTGTCAGAAGGAGAGAAGGAGCGGCATGCAACGCATTCATCACGGATGGGTCGCGGGCGCGCTGTGCGCCCTGCTGTTCGGCGCCGCGGCCGGCGCCGCGGAGCAGGCATACGTGTGGTGGGAGGGCGAGGGGTTCAAGGAGACAAACGTCCCCGACCCCGTGAACATGCGTCTTCCGGGGAACCGGAACGCCGAGCAGCAGGCGAAGCTCTCCGGGGGGCGGTGGTTCACCCCCCAAGGCCCCGAGCGCGACACGCCGTACTTCGCCAGGTACGAGGTCGAGGTGCCCAGGACGGCCACCTACAGTTTCTGGGTGCGCAAGTTCTGGCACCACGGGCCGTTCCGATGGCGCTTCGGCGAGGCCGAATGGCGCACCTGCGACAAGCTCGCGCTCCACGACAACACGTTCCTCGAGATGCACTGGGGCGCCGACTGGGTGTTCCTGGGCGAAGTGGCCCTGAAGCAGGGGACGCACGCCTTTCACGTCGAGTTGCTCGGCAAGACCGGCGGCGGGGCCATTGACTGCTTTCTCCTGATTGACGGCGCGTTCACCCCACGCGGCAAGCTGAGGCCCGGCGAGCGGGCGGGCAAGGCCGCCGAGGGGTTCTTCGCCTGGGAGCCTGACGCCGACCCGCTGGCCGACGGCTGCCCCATTGACCTGCGGCACCTCAACGAGGAGGCGGCCGGGCTGAAGGGCTTCGTGCGGCGCGACGGCGACCGCTTCGTCCTCGGCGACGGCCGGCCCGCGCGTTTCTGGATGGTGCAGGCGGGCTTCACCGACATGCAGGACCCGCAGATTGACCGCTGGGCGCGGCGCCTGGCCAAGTACGGCGTGAACCTCGTCCGCATGCAACTGAGCGGCTTCTTCGCCCACCACGCCAGCGGCGACCGCAAGGCGTTCGAGCGGGAACTCGAACGCCTCCACTACGCCGTGGCCGCGCTGAAGAAGCAGGGCATCTACTCGTATCTCGGACACCTCTACTGGCACACCCACAACCAGGTCACGGAGAAGATGTTCCCCGGCTTCGGGGGCGGCCAGAACGCCATCGCGCTGCTGATCTTCAGCGAGCGCTTCCAGAAGTGGTACAAGGACTACGTGCGGGCCATCATGTCGCCGGTGAACCCCTACACGAAGGTGCCGCTCGCAAAGGAGCCGGCCGTCGCGTTCGTCGAAATCTGGAACGAGTCGAGCCTCCTCTTCTGGACGTTCAACCCCAAGCGATTCCCCCAGGCGGAGCGGGACCTGATCGAGAAGGACTTCGGGGACTGGCTGATCGCCAAGCACGGCTCGCTCGAGAAGGCCGCGGCCTCGTGGGGCGAGGACAGGCTCCCAGGCGTCCGCACGCCTGACCGCTTCGCGGAGGGCCGCGCCGGGCTCTATGCCGCCGGCCACCTGGGCGGAGCGGACTGGGCGGCGAGCCAGCGCGTGCCCCGCCGCGCCGCCGACCAGCTCCAGTGGATGCTCGAGTCCACCCTCCGCTTCTATGCCAAGATGAAGCGGGACCTGCGCGACGAGGTCGGCCTCGGCCAGATGATCGCCGGGAGCAACTGGAAGACCGCGGATGAGAGAGTCCTCGGCGGGCTAGAGCGCCACACGTACACGGCCACCGATGTCGTCCTACGGAACGAGTACTTCGGCCCCGACTACGCTAAGGACGGCAACAAGCGCTTCTACGCGGTGGACCAGGGCGACACCTTCAAGCAATTCTCGTCCCTCAAGCCGCCCGCCACGCCAGGCCCCCTCCTCACCCCGCTCATCGCCGGGCACCCGTTCATGGTCACGGAGAACAACTGGGAGCGCCCGCTCCGCTACCGCGCCGAGTGGCCCTTCCTCGTCGCAACCTACGCGCGCATGATGGGCGTGGACGGATGGTGCTTCTTCGCACTCAACGCCTCCGACTGGCAACACACCATGACCGTGTGGGACCTGAACAACCCGACGATACTGGGCCAGTTCCCCGCCGCCGCGCTCATGTTCCGACGCGGCGACGTGGCCCAGCCCGACACCCCTGCCGTCCGCGAAACCGTCTCCCTCGCCGACGCCTATGCCATGAAGGGCACCAGGCTCTTCGCCGGCGGCGGCCGCGACCTCCTCTGGGTCGCACGCATCGGCGAAAAGGAGGGCGCCGCGCCCGCAGGAGCCTATGGACTGGACCCCAAGGCATTCTTCGTAGGCCCAGTCTTGCAGGAGTTCGTCAACGGCCCGTCCAGGCTCCAGACCGTGGACCTCGCCAAGTACATTGACACGGGCAAGAACATTGTCCGCAGCATGACGGGCGAGCTGGCCTGGGACTTCGGGAAGGGCGTGGTCACGGTGAACACCCCGCGCGCGCAGGGCGCCACGGGCTTCCTCAAGGCCGCCGGGCGAATCGAGCTGGCCGACATCGCGCTCGAGGCCGGCAACGACTACGGCACCCTCCTGGCCGTCTCGCTCGACGGCCAGCCCCTCAAGGCCAGCAAGCGCATCCTGGTCCAGGCCGCCACTTGGGACCAGCCCTACGGCTTCGAGACCCGCAAGCAAGGCGACTACGAACGCATCACCAGCCTCGGCGGCTACCCCCTCAACGTCGAGAAGGTTGATGTGCGGCTGACCCTCAAAAGCGGGGCCGGCAGGACGGCGGCCGTGCTCGACGAGAACGGCTACCCGACCAAACGCCGCGCGCAGGCCGAGGCCAAAGACGGGGCGCTCGTCATCCGACTGCCCGAGGATGCGATTTACACGCTCGTGGAGTAGCGAGCTCCCAACATAGTTTCTGTTGCGGAAAGCCGAATTCGCCGAACTCGGGCCGTGCTCGGAAGCCAAAGACTGGCTGAAGCCAGGACTCCGAACGCGTTCGTTCCTTGTTTGGAGTCCTGCCTTCAGGCAGTCTTGGCTTTCCGCAACAGAAACAACATAGGAGACCATCCGTGAGCCGAATCCCCCGCAGACACTTCTTCGCCACGGCCGGGGCGGCGCTGGCTGCGCCCCACATCCTCCCTGCTTCGGCGTTCGGCAAGGACGGCGACGTTGCGCCGAGCGAGCGCCTCGTCCTCGGCGCCATCGGCATCGGGCCGCGGGGCACACACGTCCTCTCCTGCATGCTCGCCGAGAAGGACGTGCGGTTCGTCGCCATCTGCGACGTCCAGCGCGACCGCCGCGAGCGCGTCAAGAAGATGGCCGACGCCAAGTACGGCAACGCCGACTGCGCGATGTACCGCGACATGTTCGACCTGCTCGCCCGCCCGGATATTGACTGCGTCCTCATCGCCACGGGCGACCACTGGCACGCCCTCGCCTCGATTCTCGCGGCCAGGGCGGGCAAGGACGTCTACAGCGAGAAGCCCTGCGGCATCACCATCGGCCTCTGCCAGGCCCTCGACGACACGATCCGCCGCTGCGGTCGCGTCTTCCAGGCAGGCACCCAGCGCCGAAGCGTCCCCAACTTCCAGTTCGCCGTCCACCTCGCCCGCACAGGCAAGCTCGGCAAGCTCCACACCCTCCACGCCTCGTCCTACTACCCTCGCAACCGCCACGACTTCCTCCCCGCCCAGCCCGAGCCGCCGAAGGACGAATGCGACTGGGACCGCTGGCTTGGCCCCTGCCCCTGGCGGCCCTACAACCACACATATGTCACCGGCGGCTGGCGCGGCCACGATGACTTCGACTCCGGCGCCACGCTCCTCGACTGGTGCGCCCACACGGTGGACCTGTGCCAGTGGGCCAACGGCGCCGACGGCACGGCCCCCGTCGAGTTCGAGCCCTCCGAGCACAACATCACCGCCCGCTACGCCAACGGCGTCAAGCTCATCATTGACTTCCTCCGCCAGCCCTTCGGCGACCGCTCGCCCCACTACCGCACCGAGCTCGGCACCTGCCCCGTCCGCTTCATCGGCGACGAAGCCTGGATCGAGGTCGGCGACAGCGGCGGCATGGCCGTGGGCGGGACGACTGTGGGCGGGACGTCCCCGTCCCGCGTTGAAGCGCTCAAGGCCGAGTTCGCCGCCTGGGCGCGGGCCTCCGGCCTCGACGCCTCGCCCCACACGCGCAACTTCCTCGACTGCGTGAAGACCCGGGCATTCCCCGCGGCCAACAGCCGCGTCATGCGGTCGAGCCACATCGCCTGCCACGCCGCGGCCCTCTCTTGGATACTCGGCCGCAAGCTCGCCTTCGACCCCGCCCGCGAGGAATTCGTCGGCGACGACGCGGCCAACCGCATGCGTCACCGCGCCCTCCGCGAGCCCTGGCACATCTGACGCCCCGTTTGACTCGCGCCCTTTTCCCCCCTCTCTGGGCGCGTGTCGCACAGGCGGAGCGGCCACGCGATTGCCCTCCGTAACTTACAGACTGTACGACACTTACAGCGCGTCCCCTCTCGCGTCCACGTCGCCGCGATTTGACTCGCGCCCTTTGCCGGGGCGCGAGTCAAGGCATGGCCACCCCCTGACCCTCGCCGGGCGGGCCATGGCTCCCGTCGCCGGGGTCGAGCCAGTCGGCCTCTCCCGCTCGGAGATTCGACGACGACAATGATTGACAGAGCCGTCAGGCGCCAGGATTGGGGGCCATACTCAGAAACTATCTCAAAACCCACGCGGGCTGCGTTGCCGGCGCCAGCGGGGCGGATGCAAGGCGCGGCGACGCAAGCGATGCAACGGAGCGCATCGCTGAGGAGACGCAACGCGGCAGACGCCCCGCTGCGGCCGCAACCCGAAGGGACGCCGCGACTTCTGGCCGCAGGCGTTGTCGCACGTCGTCAGCGATGCTCTCCGTTGCATCGCCTCCTCCGTGCTCCTCGCCTGCGGCCAGAATCGCTGGCGTCGCAGCCCGCGTGGGTTTTGAGATAGTTTCTCAACCGCGCCTTCGCCGGAGTCGACAGCCGCGGCTCAGGACCGGCAGAAACTGCAGTACACGTTCGTGTAGCCCTTCTCCTGGATCACTTTCTGCTTGAAGATGTCCAGCAGCCTGATCTCCTTCGAGAACCATCGGTTGCGCGGCGACACGATGTCACAGCCGTAGTTGTCAACCCACCCCTTGTAATCCTCGTAGGTCTCAGTGCCGCCTCCGTGGTAGCCGGTGAACTTGGCGAGTTCGTAGTTGATGATTTTCCCGATGGGATAGGGGTGGAACCCAACCCTCTGCATTTTTCTGAACGCAGTGCCTGATTGCTTCATCTTGGGATGGAGGTACAGCAGGATGTCAGCCACCTGCACCGTCGTGCTCTTGCCGTGCGAGGAGCAGAACCAGATCAGACAGTTCTTCGACATTCCTGGTGCCGGCCAGTCGAACCGGTCGTCCTTGTCTGGCCTGCCCCCGTGGGCCGTGATGATGAGCTTGTCGTTCCCCTGCTTGTGGAAGAGGTACATGCGCCCACCGCCGAGCGATGTCTGCTGAGCCATTCCGTTCCTCCTCGCGCGGGTGAGGGAGATAGGGCGGCGGTTGCATTCTACCGCGCTCCGGCCGCTGTGTCAAGAGCCTGAGGTCCGGGGTATGACCCCTGGTCTTCGGGTTCCCAATCGTCGTCGTTGTCGTCGTCGCCCTCGTCGTCGAACCCCTCATGAGAGGGAGAGAGCCATCGTGTTCGACGACGACGACGAGGACGACGACGAGCACGAGTGGGCAGGCGGGAGCAATCCCCAAGCTCAGGGGCCAGTCTCCCAGGTTCGCTTGATCGCCCTGGGGCCGTAGCAGCACATCAGCACCTCTACCCGTTCAGGGAGCTCGCAGCATGTGGCCACCCCGCGGTATCTTTCCCCGTAGGGAGAGGGCGCGACCCTCATCTCCTGCCAGAGGCCCCTCGGCGGGAGATAGGCGATCACGGCTCACAGCGGGGCGAACAGGAGAAGGCGATGAGGCGGCTCTTGGCTCTAAGTGTAATTGTGGCAACAGCTTGGGCAATGTCGGCCCTCGCCGGCGAAGGCGAGCAGCCCGGGGGGCAGCCTGGTGGACGGCCTGGCGGCAGGCCGG
Organism: Planctomycetota bacterium; assembly: GCA_016872855.1. GTDB lineage: Bacteria > Planctomycetota > PUPC01 > DSUN01 > DSUN01 > DSUN01. Next base: position 1,739 of record VGYV01000287.1, on the reverse strand, counting down.
GCGGGCGGCCCGGGGGGCGGCCGGGCGGGCCAGGCGGCGGCTTCCGCGGCGGCCCTGGCGGCCCGATGTTCGGCGGGATGTTCGACCGCGCCAGCCGCGAGACCGACCTCTTCGACGTCGCCCGCCGCACCGCCACGCTGGCCGACGACAAGCTGGCCGCCCTCGAAAACCTCGCCATCGAATACGCCGTCGCCCAGGACGAGGCCGAGGCCGAAGCCCGCAAAAAGCTCAACAAGGAATACCTGGCTAAGGTCGTCGCCCTCCTCCCCGACGCCGACAGGCCGAAGTACGAGAAGGCCATCGCCGCCATGACCGAGCGCGACGACGCCATCGCGGCAGCCGAGAAGACCCTTCGCGGCGTCCTCGACACCGTCCGCACCAAGCAGGGCGCCGACAAGGTGAAGCCGGCCGACGACCCGAACCGCCGCTTCTTCCAGCCCCGCCGCGGCGAACTGCCCACCCGCAAATACGACACCCTCGCCACCTGCTTCGTCCTCACCGACGAGCAGCGGAAGCAGATCGACGTCATCCACGACGCCAACCGCAACGCGGTCCGCGAGAAGATGCGCGGCCAGTTCGCCAACCAGGGCGGTGGGCGGCCCGACCCCGCCCAGTTCCGCCGCATGGCCCCCCTCTTCCGCCAGGCCCGAACCCAGGTGGATGACGACGACGCCAAGGCCATCGCCAACCTCCTCACCGATGCGCAGAAGCCTGACTTCGCAACCGTCTGCACCGCGATGGATGCCTATCGCAAGGCCGTCACCGCCGCCGAGGACGCCTGCCGCAAGAAAGTCGTCGAGGCCCTCGGCCAGGAGAAGGCCGACGCGATCCTCGGCCTCACTGCCGAGGCGGCCGCGGCCCCTGCCCCTGCAGCGAAGGGCGCCGAGTTCTAAATAGCTTTCAGCGATTCGGCGGCGCCCTCACTGGGGACAGGACTGCCTAAAGGCAGGACTCCGAACCGGGAGCGCGGCTCGTTTGGAGTCCCGCCTTCAGGCGGTCTTCGCCCCAATGAGCCGAATCGCTGAAAGCTATTTAGCCCCACGCGCCGCCCCAGCACACCCCGGGGGAGGGAGAGGCATCTGCCTCTCCCTCCCCCTTTCGTTTGGCGGAGAGCGACGCGCGTGGTCCTCGCACATTCGGCCCCCACGGCGATCAGCCCAGCTTCTAGCTCGTGAGGAACAACGGCATTCACCCGCCCGCCGCGGCCCCCGGCTCCCTGAGAGCGCGCGGTGAGACCAGCTTATCATTATATGACACTCGTAAGTGTCTAATCGCCAATAGCTTACGACGCGGCCATGGAAAACCGCGTAGGAAGCCCATGGCTGCGTCCGGAGGGCACCCCTGGGCTTCTGATACCTTCGGGCCTTTGACGGGGTGGCTGAGCGACCGCAAGTGTAGTAATGACCGCTACTTGTGGAGAGCGGGCCGAAACGCCCCGTGGCCGCGCCGGAGGGCCGAAAACGGCCTCTGGCGAGGCCGCCCATTTGGCGGCCGCCAGCGCCGCAGACACAGCAAGTTATGGAGCAAATCTCTCTGACGGGACACTAGCCCGCATTTCCTCACCAACTGCGAAGTCCCGAAGGGACGTAAGGCTATAGCCGGCGGCGCAAGCCGCCGGATCGCAGGCGAGAGCCCCCCAGCCCCGACGGGGCGGCACGACAGAGCGCCCCTTCCGCCCCTTCGGGGCTGCGCCCATGGCATCCCCCTTCCGGCGGCTTACGCCGCCGGCCAAACCCTAT
>VGYV01000286.1 GCA_016872855.1 Planctomycetota bacterium | reverse complement strand
CCTTGCGGCCGTTGGTGGGACGCCTGGGGTCGGAGTTGTTGACCGGGTGATGATACGTTCGCGCCATGGCTGTTTGGAGGTCTTTCGTGGACGGGCCATTGGAGTCGTGGCAGGCGTAGCAGAAGCCCTCTTCCTGGGCCACGTTGTCGGGCGGGACGGGCGCGCCGGCGGACGGGGCGCGGAGCTTGGCCTTCTGCGAGCCGTGGCCGCTGGCGTGGCAGCCGAAGGTCGCGCCGTCGCCGTAGCAGTTCATGTTTGCGGTCTTGTGGCGGCCGGCGGTCCAGGCCGCGCTGTCTATGGCCGGCACCGCGACGCCGTCGGCGAAGGGCGTGGTGTCGCCCGCGGCGCCATCGGCGTCGTGGCACGAGAGGCAATGGGTTTCGAGCTTCGCGGCCTCGGTGGAGCTGGTGGCGGGGTCGCCTGCAAGGGTGGCGGCTACGGCTCCGGTATCCACGTTCTTGAGCCGCACCTGGTAAGGCGAGGTCTTGTGCTGGGCCTGGTCATGGCAGAGCTGGCAGTCGGCGTCGGTGACGGAGCCGGCGTGGTGGCTTGCGAGAGAGAACTCGGAGACGACCTCGCGGCGCCGCGGGGGCTTGGCTGAGGAGTGGCAGCTCGTGCAGGTTCCCGCGGGCTCGAAGCTGTTGCCGTGGCCGTGGCAGGCGAAGCAGTTGCCGCTCCGGGCGCTGTCGGGGTCGTTATTGGAGTGCTGGATGCCGCCGGTGCCGTTGTTGCGGTGGTAGGCGGCGGTGGTGTGGCAGGTCTGGCAGATGCCCTTGAAGGGCGGGCCGTCGGTGCGGGCGAGGTCGCCGGGCTTCTGCTGGTAGACCGCGGGTTCCGCCGCGGCGGCGACGTAGAAGGTGGTGTTGGTGCGAATGAGCTTGATATTGCTGCCATTGTCCGTGTCGTGGACATCGTGGCAGTAGCCGCAGTCTACGATGCGGCTCGGGTTGCCGCCGTGGGCCTCGGTGCCGATGTCGGTCATCGAGGATGCCTGGCCCGAGGGGTTGTGGCAGCTCTGGCAGAGGGCGGTCTGCTGGGCGCCCCTGGGGAGGAAGCCGAAGCCGCCGCCGTGGGCGCCGTGGCAACTGGCGCAGCCGATGTTGTTCGTCCCGTCGTGAGGGGGCTGGAGCGCAAGCGCCGGGCCAGTGAGGAGTGCAAGCGCGAGGAGCGCGATTGCTGATTTCTGATTTCTGATCTCTGATTGAAATCGAGAACTCATCGCCGTGCTCTGGTCAGGGGCCCGTGGAGATGGACTCGACGCGGCGGTTGCCCGAGTTGGCCACGATCATCTGGCCGCTGCTCGTGAGCAGAATGTCGAGCGGCACATTGAGCTGGCCCTGGCCGGTGCCAAAGGCGCCATAGTCGCGCACGTATGCCCCGGTGAGGGCGTTGAGCACCTGGACCTTGTTCATGTAGCAGTCGGCGGCGTGCACCTGGCCGAGCGCATCTATGGCGAGGCTCTGGAGGCGGGCGAACTTGCCCCTCCAGTTGCCGAAGAAGGCGGGGGTGTAGGCGCCGAAGACGCGCAGCAGGTTGCCCGAGAGGTCGTAGACGCGGATCCGCGAGTGCCCCTGGTCGGCCACGTAGAGCTCGCCCACCTCGATGCCAAGGACGGCATCAAAGCGGTAGCCAACGGCAACGGCCGACGGGAAGTGCATGTCGCCCTCGTTCGAGTCGAAGCCCAGTTGGCCCAGCGGCACCCCCGTGCTGCTGTACACCCTGACCACGTTGGCCTTGCTGTCGGCGACGAAGAGCTTGCCGTCGCGGTCGAGGGCGAGGTCGTTCGGCATCTCGATCTGCCCGGCACCGATGCTGGCAAGCTTATCCCCTTGAGGGTTATGGACTTCTACGCTCTTGGTGCCCCGGCACCCGACGTAGATCGCGCCGTCCTGGGCCACGGCGACGCCGAGGGGCGATGCCAGGCCGCCGAGCTCGCCAGCCAACTGAAGGGAGGCGCTGTAGATGAACACCGAGCCAACCCGGGGGTCGGTCACATAGACGCGGCCATCCGGGCCCTCGGCGACGCGCGTAGGGTAAGTGTTGGCGTGGCGCACGCCAAGCTTGTCTTGGTGAGCGTTCGGGTCGTAGGGGGGCTCAGGCGGCTCGGGGGGGTTCTCGACATTGTCCCGCACCCACGCGGCGCAAGTGCGGCGGAGTTCAGAGCGCCCCGGGCACCTGCCCGGCCAGGCCTGCACGAACTCCAGGCCCGGCGTGTTAAGCAACTCGGCCGGTTTCTTGATGGGCACGAGCTGACCATCGCTCGAGGCCATCGTGAAGCCTTCGACGCCGACCTTATTGTCCCTGTAGATCACGAGGACGAAAATCGCCACCCCGGCCGCCACTACGGCAAGGAGGACTGAGAGCGAGACCCCGCCGAGCCTCCTCCTGTCAACGCTGCACCCAATGGGCTTCCGACGGCTCCGCAACTGAATGCCCTCGCGAAAGGTCTACCCCGCAGGGCCGACACCCCACTTGTGCCTTCTCCCCGTTGTCCCTGCACAAACCGTGCCAGCCGCCGGGAACGCTGCCCATGTCCATGGCAGGCTCATAAGCGCTTTGCATACAAGCGCTTGCAGCGACACGATCCCGGCTGCGGAGGCGTATGCGCTCTCCGAGGGGTCGGCTGCGCGGCCGGTTCTGAGAGCGCGCGCGGAGCTGGGTTCCCAGCAGCGGGAAGGAGCGCAGGCTCTGCGGCGCTCTCGGGCGAGCCCCCGCGCGCGCTCCCGGGCTTGACCTGCATCGAGATGTCGTGGATAATGGGGGAGGCGGCGCTGGGAAGGGGCCGGAGGACGAAGGGGCAAGCACACCCGTGTCTCCCACGATTGGGCTCTTGCTCGCATCTGCCACAGTGCTTTACGGTCTGCGGGGAGCGCTGGCTGTGGCCGAGCTGGTGGGCCGCCGTTCCCAGCCGAAGGCTGCGCGCCTCCTGCTGGCCGGGGCGCTTCTGCTCCATACGGCGTTTCTGGTGGTGCGGGCCGTTGCCACGGGGGGGATTGCGGTTGGCACTCGGCTGGATTCGGTGGCGTTCTTCCTCTGGCTGACGGCGGTGGCGTTCTTCCTGGCGGCTCGGCCGTATGGGATTCAGGGCGTTGCGCGGGTGTTCTGGCCCTGCCTGGGCTTGGGGATGGCGGCGATGTGGGCCTTTGCGGGGCGCGAGGAGGGGGAGCCGGCGGGGTTCGGGAAGCTGTGGCTGACGCTTCACCTGGTGCCCGTGTACCTGGGCTATGCGGGTTTCGCCATCGCGGCGGGAGCGGGGGCGGCCTACCTGGTGCAGGAGCGCCTACTGCGGCGCAAGGGTGCCGGGGCGCGCTGGCGGCTGCTGCCCTCGCTCGAGACGCTTCAGCGGGTCGAATGGGCGGCGCTCTCGCTCGGCTATCCCGTGTTCACCGTGGGCCTGGTGGCGGGCGTCCTGTGGGCCTACCAGAGGCTTTCTCCGCTTGGCGACGCCTGGTATGCGGACCCGAAGGTGCTGGGCGGGCTTGTCGTGTGGCTCTTCTACACGGCGGCGCTGCACCTGCGGCTGTTCCTGCGCCTGCGCGGGCGGCGGGCGGCGCTGGTCACCGTGGCCGGGTTCCTCTTCACGCTGCTAAGTTTCGGAACGGCACACCTTTATGGCGACAGCGGCCGGCCCGAGGGCTCCGAGGCGTCGCAGGCGAGGCCCGAGGCGGGACCATGAACATCCAGGTGACCGGCCTGAATCATCAGACGGCGCCCGTGCAGGTTCGGGAGGCCCTGGCCTTCCCCGCGGCCCGGCTGCCGGATGCCTTGGCCGCTCTCGCCGCGGCCGAGGGCGTGGGCGAGGCCGTCATCCTTTCGACGTGCAACCGCGTCGAGGCCTACACCTGCTCGGCGGATGCCCCCCCGCCCGACCTTGTGGCGCGGTTCCTCTCGGCCTTCCACGGCGTGTGGCCCGAGACGTTTCAGGCCCACCTCTTCCGCCACGAGGGCCGCGAGGCGGTCCGCCACCTGTTCCGCGTGGCCTGCGGGCTCGACAGCATGGTGGTGGGGGAGGCCCAGGTGACGGGCCAGGTGCGAGCCGCCTACGAGGCGGCGACGGCGGCTGGGACGGCGGGCCGGGTGCTCCACCGCCTGTTCCAGCAGGCCCTGGCCGCGGCCAAGCGGGTGCGGACGGAGACCGAGATCGGCGCGGGGCGGGCCTCTGTCGGCTCGGTCGCCGTCGAGCTGGCCCAGCGCATCTTCGAGTCGCTCGCCGGCAAGACAGTGCTCGTCATCGGCGCGGGCGAGATGGGGGCCAGCGTGGTGGCGAGCCTTCGCGCCGCGGGCGCCGAGGCCACGCTCGTGGCCAACCGCACCTACGCCCGAGCCGTCGAGCTGGCGGCCACCTGGGGCGGGCGGGCCGTGTCCTTCGACGCCCTGGCCGACCACCTGGCCGCGGCCGACATCGTCATCTCCTCGACCGACGCGCCGCACTACGTCCTCACCCGCGCCCGCCTGGCCGAGGCCGTGGCGAAGCGCCGCGGCCGCTCGCTGTTCCTGGTGGACATTGCGGTGCCGCGTGACATCGAGCCCGCCGTCGCCGAGGTCGAGGGCTGCTACCTCTACAACATAGACGACCTCCAGGCCGTGGTGAACGAGACCCTTGCCCAGCGCCAGCAGGAGGTCGGCCGCTGCGAGGCCATCGTCGAGGACGAGTGCCGCCTGTTCATGGCCTGGGTCGAGCGCCTCGCCGTGGCGCCGACGATTGCCGAGCTGGCCGCCCAGCTCCACGAGCTGAAGCGTGCCGAGCTGGAGGCCCTGCTCCAGCGTGCGCCCGACCTCTCGCCCGAGGCGCGGGCCGAGGTGGAGCGGATGGCGGACCGGTTGGTCAACAAGATTCTCCACCAGCCGATACGCGCGCTGCGCGACGCCGCGCCCGACGAGCGCCCCGAGGGCCTCCTCGGCGCCGCACTCCGCCTGTTCGGCCTCCGACGCGCGGGGTCACATCCTCAGGGTGTGTTGCCCAAACCCGGTTCAGGGGAACCACCCCGTTCGGAGTCCCGCCTTTAGGCGGTTTGGGGCAAGAGAAGACCGCCTGAAGGCGGGACTCCCAACGAGTTGACCATTTGGGCAACACGCCCTTCACTTGGCACATGGCGGCCATGTGCGAAATGAGGATGTGACCCCAGAGCCGCCGAGCACGAAGCCGAGGTGACCCATGGCTGACACGGATGCCAAGGACCCACGCCACGAGCGGCTGCCCAACGCCCGAACCGCCTGGGTCGTCGGCGCCGTCGCCCTCGCCGCGGGGGCCGCCTACGCCCTCCTGGCCAGCCGGGGCTACAAGGCGACCGAGGCCGCGACCGTCGAGGAATTCACCCTCCGCCAGCGCGTCCTCGCGCAGGAGGCGGCGCGCGGGATCGAGTTCTACTTCAACACCCTCACCAAGGCCCTCCGGCCCCTCGCGCTCGACCCCGCCGTGCAGGCGCTGGACGAGGAGGCGGTCCGCCGCGACCTGAAGCTCAAGGCCCAGGAGCTCGGCCCCCTGGGCGTGTGGGACGTCGGGGTGATTGACGCGGAGGGCGTCCTGCGCTTCAGCGCGACGGATAGCCCGATCGAGGGTGCCGACTTCTCCTCGCGGCACTACTTCGAGGAGGCCAAGGCCGCGCCGTCGAGCGACAGCCGCGTCGTCGAGCTCGTGACGATGGAGAGCCGGGGCGGCGGACGCCGCGGCCTCCTGGTCGGCGTGCCCATGTTCACCGGCAGCATGGTCGAGGGCTCGGCCGAGCCCCCGGCCCAATTCCTGGGCATCGTCGCCTGTGTCGCCAACCTCGACTACCTGGCCGGCGAGCTGATCGCCCCAGCCACCATCTCGGGCGGCGGCCACGCCTTCCTCCTCGACGAGAAGGGCGACGTCCTCTGGTGCGTGGACCCGGCGAGCATCGGGACGAACGTCTTCCGGCACGCCGCCGCCTTCCCCCAGCTCTGCGCCGTTGCGCGCGAGATGCAGGCCGGCAAGGCGGGCACGGGCGAATTCGTCTACTGCAAGTTCGACGACGCCACTGGGCACTACGTGGCCGACGCCACGGAGCGAAAGCTCATCGGCTACGCCCCCATCCGCGTGGCCCGGGAGCCCGTTGCCGGCAACGGGCGCCCCTGGTCCCTCGGCGTGTGGGCGCCGAAGGCCGACGCCCTGGCCCTCCTGCGCTCGGCCCGCCGGGCACACCACGTCGAGATGGCCGTCGTCATCCTCGCCATCGCCACCGCTGCGGGCGTCGCCGTCATCCTCCTCTCCCGCATCAACCGAATCCTCGACCGCCGCGTCCGCGAGCGCACGCGCCAGCTCGAAGAGTCGCAAAGCCAGCTCAGGGAGACGCTCGGCCGCGTCGAGGCATCGGAGAGGAACCTCGCCGCCGCGACCGCCGAATACGTCGCCCTCATGCAGTCCTCCATCGAGCGCGTCGCCAAAATCGTCCGCGAAATCGTGGATTTCGGCCGCCCGGCTGCCAAGGAGGAGTGGACCCACACCAGCGTCGAGCGCATCCTCCGCGACACCGTCAGCCTCCTACGCTACGACCGCCGCGCCCGCAAGCTGGACGTCACGGTGGGCTTCGAGCCCGGCCTCCCCGACACCCGACTCATCGAGCACCAGCTCCAGCAGGTCTTCACCAACCTGATGGTGAACGCCTTCGACGCGATGGGGGGCCAGGGCAAGCTCACGATTCGCGGACGGCGCGCCGCCGAGGCCATCGAGGTGGCCATCGCCGACACCGGCGAGGGGATGCGCCCCGAACAGCTCCGCCACATCTTCGAGCCCTTCTACACCACAAAGGCCGGCCAGAAGGGCTCCGGCCTCGGCCTCGCCCTCAGCTACAGCATCGTCCAGCGACACGGCGGAACCATCCGAGTCGAGAGCCAGCCCGGCAAGGGCTCCACCTTCACCGTCGCCATCCCCATCCGGTCCGCGCCCGAGCAGGCGCAGCAGGAGGCGAAAAGGTAGAATGGTCCTCGCACAGACCAGTGCGCAATGCGGAATGCGGAGTGCGGAATGGGGAACACCGCCGCGACCGCGTGTCCTTCAGCTCGCATTCCGCACTCCGCACTCCACACTCCGCATTTCCCCCGGAGAGCGCAATGCCCCACGCCCGCATCCTGGTCGTTGACGACGAGCAGCCCTTCTGCAACGTCCTCTGCGGCGTCCTCCGCCAGCGAGGCCACCTGGTCACTGGCGTCGAAAAGGCCGAGGACGCCCTCCCCGCCCTTGAAAAGGGGGCCTTCGACCTCGTCGTCTGCGACCTCCGCCTGCCCGGCATGAGCGGACTCGACTGCCTCCGCTGGACCCGCGAACACGTGCCCGACACACGCTTCATCATGGTCACCGCCTACGGCGACATCGAGTCGGCCGTCGAGGCCATGAAGCTCGGCGCCGCCGACTACCTCACCAAGCCCTTCCTCTTCGACGACCTCCTGATGCGCATAGACCGCCTGATGGACCACGTGGCACTCGTCCACGACCACGAGGCCCTCCAGGAGGAGCTCGACGCGCGCTACGAGCCGCGCGGCCTCATCGGCGAGAGCGCGCCCATGCAAAAGGTCCGAGACCTCATCCGCCGCGTCGCACGCACTGCCAGCAACGTCCTCATCATCGGCGAGAGCGGAACAGGCAAGGAAGTCGTCGCTCGCGCCATCCACCGCCTCTCCGACCGCCGCGAGCGCCGAATGGTCACCGTCAACTGCGCCGCACTCCCCGAAACCCTTCTCGAAAGCGAGCTCTTCGGCCACACCAAGGGCGCCTTCACCGGCGCCTCCCAGACCAAGGAGGGGATGTTCGAGGCCGCCGACGGCGGCACCCTCTTCCTCGACGAGATCGGCGCCATGCCCGCACCACTACAGAGCAAAATCCTCCGAGCCGTCGAATCCAAAGAAATCATCCCCATCGGAACCACCGTCGCACGAAAGGCCGACGCCCGCATCATCGCCGCCACAAGCAGCGACCTCGAGGCCGCCGCCAAGGCCCAGCGCTTCCTCGACGCGCTCTTCTACCGCCTTAACGTCTTCCAAATCCAGATGCCCCCACTCCGCGAGCGCCGCAGCGACATCCCTGGCCTCGTCCACCACTTCGTCCAGCGCCTCGGCCACGAACTCAAGAAGCCCGCGGTAAAGGTCACCGACAACGCCATGGCCCTCCTCATGGCCTATGGGTGGCCGGGAAACGTGCGCGAACTCGAAAACGCCATCGAGCGCGCGCTCATCGTGTGCGACAGCGGGGCCGTCACGGTGGATGACTTGCCCATGAGCCTCCAGGCCCAGCCCCGCGGCCCCGACGGCCGCCCGCTCGACCTGCGCAGCTACGTCCGCCGCTGCGAACTCGAACACATCCACGCCGTCCTCGCCCTCGCCGAGCAGGACAAGGTCAAGGCCGCCAAGATGATGGGCATGAGCCTCTCCACCCTCTACCGAAAGCTCGAAGACCGCGAGCCCGCCGACTCCGCGACGACCGACGCAGCGGAGGCGGCTCCACCCGAGCCCCCGGCCCCTCCCGTCCCTGCTCCTCCGCCCCCCACACCGCCGCCGCCCGAAGTCCCACCCGACGCCCCCGAACGCCACCAGTGGCGCCGCGCCAAGCCCCCGTTCTGAGGGGGGCACCCGCAGCCCTACCTCTCCCTCGGGGAGAGGTCGCCCACCGTAGCCTTGGCGAAGGCGGGCGGGTGAGGGTGTCTTCCCCGGCGAGGCCCCCAGCGCCCAAGCACCCTCACCCCAACCCTCTCCCCGAGGGAGAGGGGGGACAGTCCTGAATGGCACTAACTTAAGGGATTCGCGCCGGCCCAGCCCGCTCCGGCGGGCGGCAGAGGGTAGCCACGGGCGTAAGCCCGTGGACCACGGCGTCACCCCCTGCCCAGCCCCCGCAGGGGGCGGCAGAAGCCTCGATTCGCACGCGTCCTGTGGTTTCTGCCGCCCCCTGCGGGGGCTGGGGTGGGGGTGCTCACCCCTTTCCACGGGCTCACGCCCGTGGCTACCCTCTGCCGCCCTGCGGGCTGGTCCGCGCCCCTAAGTTAGTGCCATTCGGGACAGTCCTCTCGTCGCCACAGGGACCGAACGCGCTTGGCCGCGCTTGACATCGCCTCCCGCGCCCCCTATCATCAGGGCATCTGGCTGCTTCTGTGCCACAAACCCGCAGTATCTTGTTTCTCTGCAAGAAATCCGGGAGCAAGAGAATCGAGGACGAGGCCGACGACGAGGACGAGGACCGTTCTTCGCTGCCGTCTGCCGTCTGCCATCTGCCGTCTGTCCTCTGTGGTTGCGGCTTGCCGCGATGGGGGGAGCCCTGCTCAGGAGCGGTACATGCCCCCTGACCAGCCCTTCGACCTCCAGACCAAGCTCCGAGCCCTCAGCCGCGCGCTCCGCGCCAGCTACGAGGCCGACAGCGTCGGCGGCAGCCACGCCGCCGAAAGGGGCCTGCGCCGCGAGTGCGTCCTCGGCCAGTTCCTCGCCCGCCACTTGCCACCCTGCTACGGCGTCGCGCGCGGCGAAGTCGTCGCCGCCAACGGCGCCATCAGCCGCCAGGTGGACGTCGTGGTCTACGATGCCCTCCACGCCCCGCTGCTCCAGGACTCGCCGGCCTCGCGCGTCTTCCCAGCCGAGTGCGTCTACGCAGCCATCGAGGTCAAGGCCAAGCTCAACCCCGCCGAACTCGCCGCGGCCGCCGCCAACATCGCCTCGGTGAAGACCCTCGAACGCTCCGCCATCGTCGAGCAGCACGGCGGCCACCGCATCTACCACGGCCCCAAGCAGAACCCGCCCATCTTCGGCGCCATCTTCGCACTCGACACCCCCAGCGACGTGGCCAAGACCATCGTCCCCCTCCTCGCCCACCACCACCGCAGCATGCCCATCGGGTCGTGGGTGGACGCCGTGTGCATCCTCGACCGCGCCCTCATCTACCACTTCGCCTACTTCACCAACCCCTTGGGCGAGGCCCTCTGGGTCCCCTCCGTGATTGACCCCGACACCCGCCTAGGCCATTACGAGTCTGGCGACGACACCCTCTTCCTCTTCTACCTCTACCTCCTCTACCAGCTCAACGCCAAGGACCTCTTCCCTCCCGACCTCCTCCGCTACGCCCAGACCGTCCGCGTCCCTGACCCCACCATCTACCGCGGCAGTCCCCCGGCGCCCTGAATGGCTTTCAGCGATTCGGCTCATTGGGGCGAAGACCGCCTGAAGGCGGGACTCCAAACGAGCCGCGCTCCCGGTTCGGAGTCCTGCCTTTGGGCAGTCTTGTCCCCAGTGAGGGCGCCGCCGAATCGCTGAAAGCTATCTAGGGGCCTGTCCCCGAGGGAGAGGGGGAGAGTGCCCCCACCCCAACCCTACACCTGGGGACAGGGCGGATAGTTGTCGGCAGGCTCCTCGGCATTGCCAGATTGGGGGGTTCTCTGAGGAGTTGTTTTTCGAGACGGGTCTTGCCAAGAAGAAGGCTTCTCCACACAATGGGCGTGTCAAGCGTGGGACTTGC
>VGYV01000285.1 GCA_016872855.1 Planctomycetota bacterium | reverse complement strand
GTTCGGAAATCTACACCAGGCCGCCGAGCGTGCGGTTGAACGCCTCGGCGTCCACCCGGTCGCCGGGCAGGAAGAGCAGCCCGCCGCCGCGCTTGAGCAGCGCCGCCAGCGCGTCGCGCACGGGCGGCGCCACCTGGCCCACGTTGGCCAGAATCGCCACGCGGGCGTCCTGGAACTCGTCGGGCAGCACCTTCGCCGCGTCAATGCTCCGGGCCAGGAAGGGCGTGTCGTCGCCAGGAGCGAGGGCTTTCGCAAGAAACCACGCGGAGTCGGTCATCGGGCTTGTGGTCGGCCGCCCGTTCAGAATCGGCACGGGGATGCGCGGAATCACGCGAACATTGAACCAGAACTCCCTTTCTGCTCCGCCGTTCGTAGTGCGGCCTTCAGGCCGTACCTCTTCGTTTGGAGTGCGGCCTTCAGGCCGTACCTCGGGCGCTGGTTCCCCCGAACTACGGGCTGAAGCCCGCACTCCAAGCGGGGCGGGCTTGATGCAGAGGACGCCGGGGTTGTCGCCCGCGGCCTCGAAGGCGTGGCGGAAGCGGACGGGCACCTTCGCCCCGGGGCGCAGGTGGACCTTGTGTGTGGCAATCTCCTTGCCGCCGACGGAGAAGGCGACCTCGACGTCGCGCCGCTCGACGGCGGAGAAGTTGGCGACGCGGACGGCCAGCGTGCGCGGCGTGCGGCTCATCGCCACGCTCTGCGGCGTGTCGGCCTCCACGATGGCCAGGCCGCCCGCGTCCTCGGCCGGCTGCACCGGGCGAACGACCAGGCGGACGCCTGGGGCGAGCTTCCAGTCGCCCGCGAAGTCGCTCCAGCCCGTGCGCTGGAGGTCAGAGATGAGGCAGACCTCCTTCGCCCGCGCCTTCACGGCGCGCAGCAGCGTGTCGGCCTGCTGCACGGCGGGGGCGATGCGCGTGCCGCCGTGAGTGGGCGCGAGGGCCTCCAGCTTCGCCCGCACCTCGCCGAGGCGGCGGGTGAAGGGCACCTCGACGCGCGGCGTGTCGGTGAAGGTCACGAGAGCGGCCGCGTCGCTGCCCTCGCGGAGCGAGTTGAGTGCCGTGAGGGCCTCGTCGCGCAGGGGCGTGAGCATGCCCTGGCGGCCCATCGAGGCCGAGAGGTCCACCACAATTGCCCGAGCCGTGCCCGGCGCGAACAGGGTGCCAGCCGCTCCCTCCCCCGACGCGAGGAACGGCTTGGCGAAGGCGATGGCCAGGAGCGCGCACGCCGCCGTCCGCATCGCCAGCAGGATCATCTCGTAGAGGCGCTTCCGCCGCAGCACGCTCCGCGACACGTTGGCGAAGAACCGCAGCGTCGAGAAAGCCACCCGCCGCACGCGGTCGCGTGTGAGCAGATGGATGAGGATCGGCACCGCGGCGCCCAGCAGGCCGATCAGGAAGTAGTGGTTCATGAAACTCATGCGGTCCGTTCCGGTGCACCTGGCAGTGGACAGTGGACAGTAGACAGTGGACAGCAAGAGAAGACTTGCACAGCCGTCACCTCCTGGAGTAACTGGGGAGGCGAACGCACCACGGCTCGGGGTCGGCAAGCATGCCCCCAAGCATCTTGCCGACGTCTCTGCACTTGCTCAAGAGGGCCGCGTGTCTATCGGGAGCAACGTAGCCACAAGCCAGCGAGGTGTCGAGCCAGTGCTGTGTCTCGGCCTGCTCTGCGTCGGCATCGGTCAGCTTGCTCACGAAGCTCGCGACATAACGCCTCTTGTGCCACGCCTCCGAGATGTTCGCCCCGATGGAACGGGATGCGCGTCGAATCTGGCCCGTGAGCGCATAGAGTTCCTCCTTCGGGAACCGCTTGGTCAACTGGAAGATCTCCTGTTGAAGCTCGAAGGCCAACTGGTAGACCTTCAGGTCCCGAAAGCTCTGCGCCCTGTCGCCCATCGTCCGTTCCTTTCCTGTCTCCGGCTTCACTGTCTACTGTCCACCGTACACTGCCCACTGGTTCAGTTCATCTGGCTTCGACGGTGGAGGTATTCGCTCAAGCCAAGCTCGAGCGGCGTGCGGGTGTCGAAGAGCTTGTAGTCGGCCTTCAGGTCGGCGCAGCCCTTCTCGTAGGACGATAGGAAGCGCTTCAACTCGGCCATGTAGACCGGCTTGACGCCCTCTGGCGCGATGAGCAGCTTCTCACTGGTCTCGAGGTCGGTGAACTCGGTCATCGAGTCGAAGGGAAAGGTCAACTCGGCGTCGTCCATGACCTGGAAGACGATGATGTCGTGGCCTTTGAAGCGGAAGTGCTGGAGGGCCGAGAGCACCCTCTGCGGGTCGTCGAGCAGGTCGGAGATGAGGATGACAAGCCCTGTGCGCTTGATGCTCTCAGCCAGCTCGTGCAGGGGGCCGGCCACGTTGGTCTCGCCGCCCGGCTCCAGGTGGTCAAGCTCGGTGAGGATGCGGTGAAGGTGCGACTGACGGGTCCGGGGAGGCAGCATCAGCCGCGCCCTGGTGTCGAACACGGTCAGCCCCGTGGCATCGCGCTGCCGCATCATGAAGTACGACAGGCACGCCGCCAGGCACGAGCCGTACTGGAGCTTCGAGAGGCCCGTCTCGCGCGACTTGTAGGCCATCGAGCCCGACGAGTCGAGCAGGATATGGCACGTGAGGTTCGTCTCCTCCTCGAACTGCTTGATGTAGTAGCGGTCGGTCTTGCCGTAGACCTTCCAGTCAATATGCTTGATCTCGTCGCCGGCGGTGTACTGGCGGTACTCGGCGAACTCGACGGAGAAGCCGCGGTACGGGCTGCGGTGCAGGCCCAGGATGAAGCCCTCGACCACCACCTTTGCGAGGAGCTGCATGTTGCTGATCCGCGCGATCACGTCGAAGTCGAGATACTGGCTCTTGGCCATCGAACGGCTCGCTTGGCTTCTGCCTCGCGATCCGTCGGATCGGTCGGATCCGTCGGATCAAAGGCCCGATCGCGGCGGCTTCACCGCGTCGAGCAGGCGCTTGATTATCTCCTCAGAGCTGATGCCCTCGGACTCCGCGCGGAAGTTGGTGATGATGCGGTGGCGCAGGACGGGATAGGCGACCGACTGGACGTCCTGCACCGACACGTGGGGCCGGCCGGCCAACGCCGCCCGTGCCTTGGCCCCCAGCACGAGGTAGTGCGAGGCGCGAATCGAGGCGCCCCACGACACGTAGTCCTTGATGAACGCCGGCGCCCCCGCCTCGGTCGGACGGCTCCGCGCGGCGAGCGACACGGCGTAGGAGATGACCGGCTCGGCGACGGGGATGCGGCGCACGAGGCCCTGGTATTCGAGCAGCTCGCCGCCCGTCATGCACACCTCGGGCTGCGCCCCCGCCGTGCTCGTGGTCGCGTCTATGACCTCGACCTCCTGGTCCTTCGGCAGGTAGTCAATCAGGAGGCTAAACATGAAGCGGTCCTGCTGGATTTCGGGCAGGGGATACGTGCCTTCCTGCTCGATGGGGTTCTGCGTGGCGAGGACGAAGAACGGCTCCTTGAGGGCATAGGTGGTGCCGCTCACCGTGACCTGGTGCTCCTGCATGGCCTCGAGGAGCGCGGCCTGGGTCTTGGGCGGCGTGCGGTTGATCTCGTCGGCCAGCAGGATGTTGGTGAAGATGGGGCCGGGGCGGAAGACGAGCTTGCGGCTGCCCGTGGCCCGGTCCTCCTCGAGCACCTCGGTGCCCGTGATGTCGGCCGGCATCAGGTCGGGCGTGAACTGCACGCGGCGGAACGTGAGGTCCATCGCTCGCCCAAGGCTCGAGATGAGCAGCGTCTTGGCCAGGCCGGGCACGCCCGTGATCAGGCAGTGGCCGCCGGCGAAGAACGAGGTCACGACGTCGTTGACCACGGCATCCTGGCCGATGATGACCTTGCGGACCTCGCGGAGGATTCTCTCGCGGCCCTCGCA
The DNA here is from genome assembly GCA_016872855.1 of Planctomycetota bacterium. Taxonomy (GTDB): domain Bacteria; phylum Planctomycetota; class PUPC01; order DSUN01; family DSUN01; genus DSUN01. Next base: position 6,588 of record VGYV01000285.1, on the reverse strand, counting down.
CAGCTTCGCGAGCAGGCCAACTTGCGCCGCGGGGGCCGTCGCTTCGGTTGCCATAGCGTCCCTCAACAGCTCTTGGGTTCGGGGCAGGCCTCGACCAGCCTGCGGATGACGTCCTCGACGCTCACGCGGTCCACCTCGGCTCGGAACGACAGGCCGATGCGGTGGCGCATGACGGGCAGGATGGCCTTGCGAATGTCCTGCGGCTCGACGGCCGCCCGCCCATCCTGCGCGGCAGCCGACTTGGCGGCGAGGGCGATGTTCTGGCTCGCGCGCAGCCCGGCGCCCCAGGCGACGTACTCCTTCACGAAGTCGGGGCAGCCGGCCACCGTCGGGCGGCTCGACGCCACAAGGTCCACCACGTAGCGGCTGAGCGCCGGCGGCAAGGCCACCTGGCGCACGGCCCGCGCGAAGGCCAACAGGTCGGCTGCGCCGATGACCTTCTGGAGCGCGACCGTCTCGGCGCCCGTCGAGTGCCGCACCACCTGCGCCTCGCTCTTCTCCGGCAGGTAGTTCATCGAGATGGTGAGCATGAAGCGGTCCTGCTGGGCCTCGGGCAGCGGATAGGTGCCCTCCTGCTCCAGTGAAATCTGCGTGGCGAGCACGTAGAACGGCTCGGGCAGCGGATAGGTGCGCCCGCCGAGCGTCACCTGCCGCTCTTGCATCACCTCGAGCAGCGCGGCCTGGGTCTTCGGCGGCGTGCGGTTGATCTCGTCGGCCATCACGATGTTGGAGAAGACGGGACCCTTGGCGAACTTGAGCACGCGGTGGCCGGTCGTCTGGTCCTCTTCGAGGATTTCGGTGCCCGAGATGTCGCTGGGCATGAGGTCGGGGGTGAACTGGATGCGCTTGAACGTGAGGTCCATCACGCGGGCCACGCAGGTGGCCAGGAGGGTCTTGGCCGTGCCGGGCGGCCCCTGGATCATGCAGTGGCCGCCGGCGAACATCGTCCCGAGCACCTGGTCAATCGGGTCGTCCTGGCCAACGATGACCTTTCGGAGCTCCTGGACGATGGCCTGGCGGGCCGACTTCACGCGGTCGAGCAGGGCCTCAGCCTCCTCGGGGCCTGCCGCAGCAACCTTGGGGGGCTCAGTCATGGCAACGGGATTCTCCAAACGGGCCGCGCTCCTGGTTCGGAGTCCTGCCTTCAGGCAGTCTTGGCACTACCCACAGCGCCACCGAACCGCTGCAAGCCATCCGGGCGCGCCGTCCCCATTGTCTACATTCCGCCTGGGCAATCAAGCGCGACTGCATCGTCGGCTGCGGCCGCCGACTTCTGCATTGACACCCCTCGCCGAGCGGTGTACAATACTGACCAGTCAGTTCTGTAAGGAGGCGCGCGATGGCTCGTGGGAATCGGCAACGGGAGATCATGGCGGCGGCGGAGCGGCTGTTCACCAGCCGGCGCTACCACGAGATCACGACCGACGGCATCGCGGCCGCCGCCCACGTGGGCAAGGGGACGATCTACCGGTATTTCAAGGACAAGGACGACTTGTTCTTCCAGGTCGCGACGTCGGGGTTCGACGAGCTGTGCGACCTGCTGCACCGCACGGTGCCGCAGGGCGCCCCATTCCGCGAGCAACTGCTGCGCGCGTGCAGCGAAATCCCGCGGTTCTTCGAGCGGCGCAAGCAGCTTCTGCGTATGATGCAGGCGGAGGGCGACCGGATGCAGTGGTGCTCGGAGCCGATGCAGGCCCGCTGGGCGGAGCGGCGCAGGAAGCTGGTGGCGGCCGTGGCTGCCATCCTGCGCAAGGGCGTGGCGGAGGACAAGGTCCGCTCCGATGTGCCGGTGGATGTGTTGGCGAACTTCCTGCTCGGGATGCTCCGCACGCGGGGGCGCGACCTGGCCCATCTGCCGGCGCGTCTGCGGCGCGACGAGCTGATCGTGGACCTCTTCTGCCACGGGGCGGGCAGCCCCGGCGCGAATCGGGGAACGAGATGAGAAAAGCCATCGTGTGGGCGGTGCTTCTCGCGGCCCTCGGGGGCCTGGGCTGTCTGGTGTACCAGCGGCTGACCGCCCCCAAGCAGGCAGTGAGCGCGCGGCGGCCGGGCGGCGCCGTGCCCGTCGAACTCGAGCGCGTGCGGAAGGAGACACTGCACGAAGTGGAGCGGCTGACGGGCACGCTGCGGGCAAGGGCGGAGTTCATCGTTGCGCCCAAGATCGCCGGCCGCCTGGAGAAGCTGCTGGTGAACATCGGGGACACGGTGAAGCCGGAGCAGTTGCTCGCGGTGCTCGACGCGGCGGAACACGAGGAGGCGGTGGCCCAGGCGAAGGCGGAGCTGGCCGTGGCTAAGGCCAACGCCGAGCAGGTGCGCCTGGGGGCCACGTTGGAGGACGAGGAGCTGGCTCAGAAGGCGGCGCAGGCCAAGGCCGAGTGGGCCGTGGCCAAGGCCAACGCCGACCAGGTGCGCCTAGGCGCGGCGTTGGAGGATGAGGAACTGGCCCAGAAGCTGGCCCAGGCCCAGGCCGAGCTGGGGAGCGCGAAGGCGAACATAGAGGACGCCCGCAGCGCGCTGACCGTGGCCCAACGTGAGTACGAGCGCGCGCAGGCCCTCCGCGAGAAGAAGATACTCTCCCAGGCCGAGTACGACGCCGCAGACGCGCAATTCAAGGCGGCCAAGGCCAAGCACGAGGCGGCGGGCGCCCTGGTGACGCAGCGTGAGGCGGCGGTGAAGAGCGCCCAGGTGCGCCTCTCGGAGACCCAGAAGGGCGCGCGCGAGGCCGAGCTGCGCCACGCCACCTCGCTCGCCGAGCAGAAGGAGGCGGCCTACAAGACCGCGCTCGTGCGCCTGTCGGAGACGCAGAAGAAGGCCCGCGAGGCGGAGCTGGCCCTCGCCCGCGCGCAGGTGGACAACAAGGAGGCCGCCCTGAAAGCCGCAGGCGTCCGACTCGCCTACACCGAAATCAAGGCCCCCGCTTGGGAGGGCCGGCAGGAGCCGCAGTTCGTGGGCGAGCGCTTCGTGGACGAAGGGGCCATGCTCAAGGCCAACGACCCCATCGTCTCCGTCCTCGACATCCGCACCCTGAAGGCCCTCGTGCACGTGGTGGAGCGCGATTACATGAAGGTCAAGGTGGGCCAGGACGTGGCGGTGACGACGGATGGTGTGCCGGGCCAGACGTTCGCGGGCAAAGTGGTGCGCGTGGCGCCCATGCTCAGGGAGACGTCGCGCCAGGCTCTCGTCGAGATCGAAGTGCCGAACCCCGAGCGCCTGCTGAAGCCAGGGATGTTCATCCGAGCCGACATCGAGCTGAGCCGGCGGCCCGAGGCCACGGTGGTGCCACGTGACGCTCTCGTGCGGCGCAGCGGCAGGCAAGGGGTGTTCGTGGCCGACAAGGCGTCCCTCAAGGCCATCTTCACCCCCATCACGCCCGGCATCGAAGACAAGGGGCTCGTCGAGGTGCTCAACCCGCCGGAGTCGCTTGAGGGCGCCTGGGTTGTCGCTCTCGGCCACCACCTTCTCGAGGACGGCTCCGCCATCGTCCTGACGGACGGGAAAGAGAGTCTCACGCACGGTGAGCAGAGAAGCCAGAAGCAGCCCTCTGCGGCTCCGAAATCGAAAATCGGAAATCGGAAATCGGAAATCAGGTAATGTCTCTCGCCCGCACCGCGATCCACAGGCCGGTCTTCACCTCGATGGTCACGCTCATCGTGCTCATCCTGGGCGGGGTCGCGCTCTCGCGGCTGCCGATAGACCTGATGCCGGACATCACGAACCCGACGATCACGGTGCAGACGACCTACGAGAACGCCAGCCCGCAGGAGGTAGAGGAGCTGATCACGAAGCCGATCGAGGAGGCGATGGCGGCCGTCCCGGGCTACTACGAGATGACTTCGACCTCCTCCGAGGGGGCGAGCAACATCCGCGTGACGTTCCAGTGGGGAACGGACCTCGACGTGGCGTCGAACGACATGCGCGACCGCCTGGACCGCGTGGTGCCGAACCTGCCCGACGACGCCGACAGGCCGATGCTTCGGAAGTTCGACCTCGCGGCCTTCCCCATCCTCATCCTCGGCGCCCACAGCTCGCTCCACCCCGTGCAGTTGCGCCGCATCATAGACGACGACATCAAGTACCGGATGGAGAAGGTGCCGGGCGTGGCCTCCATCTTCGTCTGGGGCGGCCTCGAGCGCGAGATTCACGTGAACCTGGACATAGATAAGGTGAAGGCGTTGGGCCTGCCGCTCGACCTGATCCTGAGCCGCGTGACCTCGGGCAATGTGACCCTGCCCGCCGGGCAGATTGACCGGGGGAACTACGAGGTGACGGTGCGAACCCTGGGCGAGTACACGAGCGTGGCGCAGCTCCGCGACACGGTGGTTGCCATGCGCGAGGGCGCGGCCGTGACGTTCGGCGACATCGCCGACGTGGAGGACTCCTGGCAGCGCGTCCGCCGCATCGTGCGCGTGGGCGGCGACCCCGGCGTGCGCATCGCCGTCTACAAGCAGTCGGGCACCAACACCGTCGAGGTCGCGCGACGCGCGATGGCGGAGCTGGAGCGGATCGGGCACGAGTTCCCGCAGATCCACATCCTGCCGATCATTGACACGTCGGACTACATCAAGCGCTCGATCTCCAACGTGGGGGATTCGGCCCTCTACGGCGGCCTCCTGGCCGTGCTCGTGCTCCTGTTCTTCCTGCGGAACCTCCGCAGCACGCTCGTCATCTCCGTCGCCATCCCCATCTCCATCATCGCGACGTTCATGCTCATGTACTTCTACGGCTTCACGCTGAACCTGATGACGCTTGGGGGCCTGGCCCTCGGCGTGGGCATGCTGGTGGACAACGCGATCGTGGTGCTGGAGAACATCTACCGCCTGCGCGAGGAAGGCCAGGGCCGCGAGGAGGCGGCGGTGAACGGCAGCGAGGAAGTGATCGCCGCCATCGTGGCGAGCACGCTCACGACCGTGGTCGTCTTCCTGCCGCTCATCTTCGTGCGCGGCATGGCCGGCGTGATGTTCAAGCAGCTCGCCATGGTCATCGGCTTCGCGCTCCTGTGCTCGATGGCGGTGGCGATGGCCCTGGTGCCGATGCTGGCGGCGAGGGTCCTCGGGGCAGGGCCGCTCCACGAGGGGCCGCGGGGGTCGCTGCGCAGCCGGGTGTTCCGCGTGCTGGGCCGGTTCCTCGACGGGATGGACCGCAGCTACCGCGACCTGCTCGGCTGGTGCCTGAGCCATCGCCTGCTGACCGTGGTGGCCCCCCTCGTGGGGCTGGCGGGGTGCCTGTTCCTCGCGCGCTTCGTGGGGGTGGAGCTGCTGCCGGCGACCGACGAGAGCGAGGTGAGGATTGATGTGGAGATGGAGTCCGGCACGCGCGTGCAGGTGATGTCGGCGACGCTCGAGCGCATCGAGCGGATTGCGCGGGAGAACGTGCCGGAGATGAAGAACATCATCAGCAGCTCGGGCGGCTCGCCGTGGCGGGCGACGGGCGGGCACAGGGGCGACCTGCGGATCGCGCTCGTGCCGCAGTCGCAGCGCAGGCGCTCGAGCGAGCGTGTGGCCAACGAGCTGCGCGCGAAGCTGCGCACCATCCCGGGGGCGGCAGTCCGCGTGCAGGCCGGCCAGGGACTCCACGTCCTGCGCATGGGGATGTCTGGCACCGACAACATCCAGGTGGAGATCTACGGCCACGACTTCGCGACGGCGGAGGAGCTGGCCAAGCGGGTGAAGGCCGAGGTCGAGCAGGTGCCCGGCATCACCGACGTGAAGCTGAGCCGCGAGGCCGGCAGCCCCGAGGAGCTGATGGTGGTTGACCGCCGGAAGGCAGGCGACCTGAAGGTCACCGTGCAGCAGATCGCCGAGGCATTCGAGACCTGCGTGGCCGGCACCCAGGCCGGCTACTACCGCGAGGGGGGCGACGAGTTCCGCATCCGCGTGAAGGTCAAGGACGCCGAACGGATGGCGGTGAACGACATCCTGGACCTCACGCTGACCAACGCGGACGGGCAGCCTGTGGTGCTGCGCAACGTGGTGAGCGCACAGCCCCGCACCGGCCCCACCATCATCGAGCGGAAAAACCAGGAGCGCGTCCTCGTGGTGCTGGCCAACATCAGCGGTCGCGACATGGGCTCGATCATCACAGACATCCAGGAGCGCCTGAAGAGCGTGCCCGTGCCCCGCGGCTTCCTCATCAACTTCGGCGGCGACTACGAGGAGCAGCAGAAGGCGTTCGGCGAGCTGCTTCTCAGCCTCGCGCTCTCCCTCGTCCTCGTCTACATGGTCATGGCCTGCCAGTACGAGTCGCTGCGCGACCCCTTCGTCGTCATGTTCTCCGTGCCCATGGCGGCCATCGGCGTCATTCTCACGCTCTTCCTCACCGACACGACGTTCAACATGCAGTCCTTCATCGGCTGCATCATGCTCGGCGGGATCGTGGTGAACAACGCGATCCTGCTGGTGGACCACACGAACCTGCTCCGGCGGCGCGACAGGATGCCGCTGCGGGAGGCCATCGCGGAGGCGGGGCGGCGGCGCCTGCGGCCCATCCTGATGACCATGCTCACGACAGCGTTGGCCCTCGTGCCCCTGGCGCTGGCGCTCGGCGAGGGCGGCGAGGCCCAGGCTCCCATGGCCCGCGTGGTCATCGGCG
>VGYV01000284.1 GCA_016872855.1 Planctomycetota bacterium | reverse complement strand
GCGTAAGTCCTTGCCATGCCTATGCTGAGGGAGGTAGAAGGGTTCCTCGGCTTGGCGCCCCCCTTGTGGGCACCCACAAGAAAGCCCGGAGAGCCACTTCTTTTGAAGCATCCGCTCGACCAGCGGCGCAAGCTCCTTCGACAGCGGCGATTCTGGCCGCGCGGCGCACTCGGCGCGAAGGCGTCGCACGTGCAGGCGGCAACGGGCGAGGGCGGCGTCCTGGGCCGAGCCAATCGCCCGAATCTGCTCGCCGAGCTTCTGGCACTCCTCCAGGGCATTCTCCTTGCCGATGAGCGCGGCGACGGCATCCGCCAACTGCTTCGCGGCCGTGGGCTCGTCGCCCTTCATCGTCGCCGCCTGCTCAAGTTGGCCCACAATCGCGAGGCACCGCTCGGCACCTTCATGCTTCTGGCAGAGAGCGCGAAGCTGCTTCGCCGAGCCGCCGTATTGCCCGATTCGCGCCTGGACGCGCCCGACGTGGTCCGCCATCTGCGCCAGGCGGTCCTTGATCTCGTCCTTCGCCGTCTTCTCTTTCTTGCGCTTGAACTGCTGCTCCACCCCGTGGCTGACCTGTTCGGGCGTGGGGTTGTCCTCGGTCGCCAGCCCCTCGGCCTGGAGCACGTATTGGCACGGCCCGACGCCGAGGGTATTCCGCATCACGTCCATTGGCAGGATCGTCGTCAGCGGCGTGGCCTTCGTCCGGTCAATCGGGTAGATGATCGGCGGCCCATCGGGGAGCGTCACCCCTGCGGGTGGCCCCTTCTCGTAGTCATACGACACGGCCAGGCCATCCTTCCCCGCCACGCTGCACCGCCACTTCGCGGGGAAGGGCGGCTTCCAATCATCCTTCGCCCCCGCCGCCCGGCTGTGCCAGATCCCCTTCCCCTCGAGAAACGCCAGCCAGATGCTCTTGCCCTTGACAGGTTCGAAGTAAGCCCGACAGCCGTCTTGCTCCTCCGGGCCGTATCGGCACATGCTCGCGCGCGCTGGCGTGGCCCGGAACAAACACATCGTGGCCGCATCGCCATTGTCGAGGAGGAGCATGCATTGTGCCTCGACCGGCAGTTCCACACCCGGCAGCGCCGGCGGGGCAGCAATGACTATGTCGTCTGCAAAGAACTCAGGTAGGATGGCATGTCTGGCGAAAGTTCTGACCGACAAAGCCACAACGCCTTCGTTCGGTTGGATCTCGAGCATGGCCTCGCCGGCTGTAAGGCGAAAGCGGACCGCGGCATCGGAACCGGCATCGAACACGGGCTGTAGAACAACGGCCCCGGGTGCGTTCTCTATGATCCTGAACCGATCCGGATTGAGGGCTTCGTACGCCTCGCCCGCCCTCCTGCGAGCCAAGAGGATCCGCGCTCGCCACCGCAAGCCGCTTGGCATCCTTGAGTAGGCGTGCAGATCGCCACGTCCTCTTCGGGTAATCACGACCAAGAGCTTGTCGTTGAGAAGCGCCGCGTCGCCGGCGAACTCGTGTGCGAGATCGTTCTCGGGAACCAGGCTCCAACCCTCCTTCTTGGTTATGGCCTCTGTGGATTGTGGCCCGAGCTTGCCCGTATCAAAGATCCGGCAGAAGGGGCTGTCGGCCTCTTTCTCGGCGGCAAGGGCCAGGGCCGAGGCGGCGAGGATGAGGGATAGCACGCAGAGCCTGAGGGTATGAAACCGAACGGCCCCTGCAAGACGAATGATAAGGGTGGTCATGCCGAGCGAAGTCGAGGCATCTCTCTCAGGGCGCCGGGAAAGAGAGATTCCTCGACTTCGCTGCGCTCCGCTCGGAATGACATCCCTGGTGGCGCCAGCGTCGCTTGCGCAAAAGTCTCTAGTCTCCACGGCCAGACCTCTACTCCTCGACTCCCGGCTTCTCACGCGGCACGCGGGACGCGGCACGTCTTTCCCCTTCAATCATCCATTTTCCCCCCGTCATTTCCAGTCGGGATACATGTCGGAGCCGTCCTCGATGAGCTTGACGGGCGTGCCGCCCGCGGCGGGGATGAGGTAGAGCTCCCACGGGCCGCGCTCGCTCACGCCCTGGCAGAAGACAATCCACTTGGCGTCGGGGCTGAAACGGCCATACCGCTGCACGCCGCCGAAATGGGTGACGAGGCGGTTCTTCGACCCGTCGGGCGCGATGGTGGCGATGTGGGTCTCGGTCTCGTAGATGATGGTCGAGCCGTCGGGGGACCAGTGGGGCTCGCAGGCGCCCTGCTGGTCGTAGAGCTTCGTCGGCTTGCCGCTGCCGTCGGCGGGGACGAGGTAGAGGCCGTTGCCCGCGTCCCAGCGGCAGGCGAAGGCGATGGTCTTGGCGTTCGGGCTCCAGGCGGGGCCGGAGGGGTGGGGGAAGCCATCGGGGGTGAGGGACTTCTCGCCGCCCGAGGCGAGGTCGCGGGTGAGGATTTTCTCGCCGCGGCGGAGGGCGAGCTTCGTGCCGTCCGGCGACCATTCGGCCTGGTCGCCATCGCAGAGGCGTTCGGGCTTCGAGCCATCAGCAGCCATTCTCCACACGCCCGGCTTCCCGCCGCGGGTGGAGGTGAAGAGGATGCTCTTGCCGTCGGGGCTCCGGACGGGGTCAACGTCGTTGTCGTCGGCTGTGCCCTGGGTGAGCTGTTTCAGGCCTGAGCCATCGGCGTTGATGGTCCAGATGCGCCATTGGTCGGTGCGGTTGGAGGAGAAGACGATCCGGCCCTTGCGCTCGGCGCCCTCCGCCACGAGGCCCGCAGCAATGGTGAGCGCCGCAAGCCAACCAACCGCTTCCCTCCGCATCCGCAGCCATGCGAGCCTGCGCTGGCCCAGCCCGCCACATGGCGGGCGGCAGGTGGTAGCCACGGGCATAAGCCCGTGGGAAGGGTGCGCCCCACCCCAGCCCCCGCAGGGGGCGGCAGAGGCCCGCTGCGGTGGCGTCGTCTCCTGGTTTCTGCCGCCCCCTGCGGGGGCTGGGGGTTGGGGCGCGTTGGCGATCCACGGGCTTACGCCCGTGGCTATCACCTGCCGCCCTGACGGGCTTGGCTTCCCGCCCCCCATGTGGCTTACGCCCGTGGCTATCACCTGCCGCCCTGACGGGCTTGGCTTCCCGCCCCCCATGTGGCTTACGCCCGTGGCTATCGCCTGCCGCCCTGTCGGGCTTGTGGGCGCCACACCAGAGCCGCTTCTCATCTCAGTCTCCTGTGGAAGGTGACGAAGGCTTCGTTGTCGAAGAGCTGCTTGGCGAGGAGGCGATAGCCCTCGGCGAGGGGGTGGCTGGCGTCGGCGTAGAGGGCGCTGGGGAGGGGGTCGGGGATGAAGTGGGGGACGCCGTCGGCCTTGAGCCAGTCCTCGACTGCCTGCTTGCGGGCGGCGTAGGCCGCGCGGCTGTCGTCGGTGAGCATGTGCTCGTTGAATGGGCCAAGGATGACGAAGACGCGGTTGCCTCGGCCTTGGAGCAGCGCGACGGTGTCGCGGAAGAAGCGCCATTGGAGCGACGCCTTCAGCTCGACCCAGTCGAAGCTCTGCTTCGTGATGCCCTGCTGGGTCCATGGCCGCGCGTCGGGCTTGGGCGAGGGCGGCTCGTTGGGCGAGGGGAGCTGGAGCGTGACCGCCTTGACGGGACAGTCGTAGGGGTGCTCGATGGACCACGACGCGAGGTCGCAGCCGCGGAAGTACGCGATCTGCATGTGCTTCTTCCAGGCGTGGAAGGGGAGGCGGCGCTCGATGACGATGCCGAGGCGCTCGCCGAACGACTCCCGATAGCACGGGATGCGCGGCCAGAACTGCGGGATGAGCGTGGGGTGGGAGAACGGCCTCTCCTTCGTGTCCTGGAGGTCGGCCTGGCGGGAGCTCATCCAGAGGAGGTTGCAGTGGAGGATGACGTCTCGGTTGCGTATGGCGCCGCCGTGGTGCTCGACGAGGCCGAGCATGGCGGCGGGCTGAATGCCGTCCACGCCCAGGTTGGCGAAGCGCTCCTCGCCCGCTAGTTCGTTGAGGTAGTGGGTGAGCGTGCCGCCGGTCTGCACGTAGTGGCCCCAGACGACGCTGTCGCCGACGACGAGGGTCTTGCCCTTCGAGGCGGCGGCGCGGCAGAGGCGGGCGTAGGTGTAGTAGTCGTGGCCCAGGCTGAAGGGCAAGCGGTGGTCGGGCTCGAGCCGCAGCGGCTCGACGAGGGGCCAGACGACGGGCGCAAGGCCGAGGACGGCCAGGATGATCGCGAGGGCGATCACCCACTCGCGGGGGGAGAGCCGCAAGTCGTTCGAGCCGAAGCGAAGGTCGATCTTATCGGACAAGGCGCAACCCCCTGAGCATTGATCCGACCGATCCGACGGATCCGACGGATCCGACCGATTGGAGCCACGGGCTGGGCCTCAGAACTGGAAGTAGATGAAGGCTTTGTCTCCTGAGCCGCAGCAGAAGGCGATGTAGAGGGCCATGAACACGGCGAGCGCGATGCGCACGGGCGACGAGCCGAGGAGCGCGGCGCGCAAGCGTGATTCGTAGATCCACTGATACGCCCACACGCCCACGATGAGGCCGAGGGCGAGGAGCGGGAAGCGCGGGTCAGCCCACGCCGAGCTGAAGATGCGCCGGATGATGAGCCAGGCGTCGCCCACGGTGCGCGCGCGGAAGAAGATCCAAGCAAACGTGACAAAAGCGAAGACCAGGAGCCGCTTGACCGTGGTCGGGATGCGTTCGGCGTAGAAGCGCGTCGTCTCGAGCTTGCGGGTGGCCACGCGGCCGAGGGCATGGAGGGCGCCCCAGATGACAAACGTCCACTTCGCCCCGTGCCAGAGGCCCGAGATGACCATCGTGGCGGCCATGTTCGCGTAGGTGCGGACCTCGCCCTTGCGGTTGCCGCCGAGGGGGAGATACACGTAGTCGCGGAACCAGGTGGAGAGGCTGATGTGCCAGCGTCGCCAGAAGTCGCCGAGTCCGGTCGCCAGATAGGGGTTGTTGAAGTTGAGCATGATGCGGATGCCCATCATGCGGCCGAGGCCGCGGGCCATGTCCGTGTAGCCGGCGAAGTCGAAGTAGATCTGCCAGCCGAAAGCCACCGTGGCCAGGAGCAGGGCCAGGCCGCCATGCTGGTCGGGCCGAGTGTAGGCAGGGTCTACGTACATCGCCAGGTAGTCCGCGAGTGCCCGCTTCTTGAAGAGGCCGACGAGGAAGAGCGAGAGGCCGTCGGCAATGTCGTGCCGCGTGATCTTCGGCGTCTCGCGGAGCTGTCGCAACAGGTTTGTCGAGCGCTCGATTGGCCCCGCCACGAGCTGGGGGAAGAGCGACACGTAGGTCGCGTAGCGGATGAAGTTCGGCTCCTCGTCCATCTGGCCGCGATAGCAGTCAATGGTGTAGGTCATGGACTGGAAGACGAAGAACGAGATGCCGACGGGGAGAAGGATGTCGGGCACAGGCACGGCGTAGCGGATGCCGAGCGTGGCAAAAAGGTCGTTGATGCTCTGGGTGACGAAGCCGGCGTATTTGAAGAAGCCGAGCATTCCGAGGTTCATGAGGACGCTGAGGGCGACCCAGGGCTTCTTGCGGCGCGAGCGCGACATGCCGAGCACGGCCAGATAGTCGGCCGACGTCGAGGCCACGATGAGCAGCAGGTAGAGCGGGTTCCACCAGCCGTAGAACACGTAGGAGGCGAAGAGGAGCCAAGGGAGCTTGAGCCGCGTGCGCCGCGTGGCAAGGTGGACTGGGTAGACGATGAGGAAGAAGACGGCGAAGACCCAGGTGTGGAAGAGCATGGCGCCGTCTCAATGCAGCCAGTGGCCGCAACTGAAGGGGATGGTTGGATGGGTGGATGAATGGATGATTGCCTGACACCCATCCACGCATCCATCCATCCATTCATCCCCCGCAAACACGCGCACAGGCGACGACAGCACAGCCTACTCCATCAGGACGCGCACGTGGGCTTCGGCGGCGGCGGCCAGGTTGTCGAGGTTGTAGCCGCCCTCGAAGACGGAGACGAGGCGGCCGCCGCAGCACTTCTCGGCGATGCCTTTCACAATCCGCGTCAACTCGGCATAGCAGGGGGTCGTGACCTTCATCCGCCCCAATAGGTCGCCCTCGTGGGCGTCGAAGCCGCAAGAGATGAGGACGAAATCCGGCCTGAAGGCGAGGGCCGCGGGGCGCAACTGCTCCTCGAATGCCTTGCGGTACTCGGCGTCGCCCGAGCCGGCGGGGAGCGGCACGTTGAGCTTTGTGCCCACTGCCTTCCCCGTGCCGCGGTCGGTCGCCAGGCCCGTGCGGGGGTAGAAGGGGTGGAGGTGGACGCTGAAGTAGAAGACGGTCGGGTCGTCGTCGAAGGCGGCCTGGGTGCCGTTGCCGTGGTGGACGTCCCAGTCCACGATGAGCACCTTGGCCAGCTTGTGCTTCTTCTGGAGGTAGCGTGCGGCGATGGAGACGTTGTTGAAGTAGCAGAAGCCCATCGCCTGGTCCTTGAGCGCGTGGTGGCCGGGTGGGCGGACGGCGCAGAAGGCGTTGCGGACCTTGCTCTCCATCACAGCATCGGCCGCCGCGAGGATGCCGCCGACCGCGTTGCGGGCGACCTCATACGTGTCCTTGCACAGTGGAGAATCGCCCGTGTCCATGACGCGCGCGCCCTTCGCAAAGGCATTCCTGAGCCGCTCGACGTACTCTTGTGAGTGGACAGTGGTGATCCACTCGATGGCGGCGGGGGCCGGCGCGATGGCGACGAGTTGCTCGAGGAGGCCCTTCTCCTTGAGCCGCTCGACCATTGCGGTGAGCCGCTCGGGCCGGTCGGGGTGGCCTGGGCCGGTCTTGTGCTGAAGATACACATCGCCGTAGAGGAACCCAGTCTTTGGCGCCGTGTCGCCCCTCGCGCCCTCGGGGCCGGGTGCTCCGCCTTGCGGTAGTGCTCTTTCGCGCGAAAGAGCACTCCCCTCAGCAGCAGCCTTGGGGCGACGCACGCAGCGGAAGCCGATGGCGTCGTCGCTGAAGCAGGCGTCCTGCATGCCCGGCGCCTGGCCCACGCGGTAGGCGGAGCGGCAGGCGTCGGGACTGGAGTTCCAGGCACCCCCCCGGAGGACGTGCAGCTTGCCCCCGGCGGGGCCGGTGGGGTTCCGCTCGGGGCTGGACGCATAGTAGGCCGGCTCGTAGACGTCGTTGCACCACTCAGCGACGTTGCCGAGCATGTCAAAGATGCCCCAGGGATTGGGGGCCTTCTCGCCCACGGGGCGGGTCCTCTTCGCCGAGTTGTCCCTGAACCAGGTGTGGTCGGCGAGGAGGCGCGGGTCACTGCCGAAGGGGTAGTCGCCGGTCGTCCCCGCGCGGCAGGCATACTCCCATTCCGCCTCGGTGGGCAGGCGATAGCCGTCGGCGGCGAAGTCGCACCGCGTGGTCTCGGGGTCGTAGCAGGGCGCGAGCCCCTCCGCCTTCGAGCGCGCGTTGCAGTAGAGCGCCGCATCGCCCCAGTTGATCATCTCAACCGGCAGCTTGTCACCCTTGAAGTGGGCTGGGTCGGCCAGCACGAACCGCTTGTAGTGTTCCTGCGTGAGCTCGTAGCGGTCCATGAGAAAGGCATCGAGCCAGACCCTGTGGACCGGCTGCTCGTCCGGGTCGCCCGAGCGGCTGCCCATTTCGAGCCAGCCGGCGGGGATGGCGACCATCTCGATGCCGGACTTCGTAGTGACGATCTCGGGCTTCGCCACAGAGGGCGCTTCGGCGCGCTCGCAAGACGCAAGGGCGATGGCGGCGAACAAGAGTTCCGCGTGCAAGTATGCACGCCCTACAGGCCCGCCGTCTGCCGTCTGCCGTCTGCCGTCTGTCGTCTGCCTGCTGCCGCCTTGGCTTCTCATTTCGCCTCTCGCTTCAGGGGAACCCAATCGGGCTCCTTGTTGCACTTGCCGTCGGTCGTGATCAGCACCCAGCGGTCCTTCTTCGAGGCGTCGCCGACGCAGATGTCCCAGCCCTCGGCGGGGATGCCGATCATTTCGGGGGCGAAGCCGAGTTTCTTGTGGGCCGGGCCGCGGCTGAAGGCCACGTACTTGCCGTCGGGCGACAAGTCAATGTGGTAGATCTTCGTCGGCTCGCGGCTCGTCGCCACGTCGCGGGAGTTGGTTGCCTTGGGGTCGGCGCTGCTGAGGTCGAAGTCGGCCACGCGCAGCACCCAGTCGTTCGCGCCCCACGCGATCTGCTTGCCATCCGCGCTGAAGTCGGGCCGACAGCCCGGGAGCTGGAGGTTGACGACCTTCATCCCGTCGGCCTCGATGGCCAGGATCGCGTGCTTGAAGTTCATCCCCGCGTGGACGGTGGAGACGAACCACTTGTCGTCGGGCGCAGCGGCGATGTTGTAGAGGTGATGGATGCCCTTGTTGGGGTGCTCCTTGTGCGTGGCGGTCTTGAGGTCGTAGATGAAGAGGCCCTTCGTCGCGTAGTCGAGGGGGGTGAACTTGTCGAACTCGCTCTTGAGGTAGACGATGCCCGCGCCGTCGCCGGTCCAGCAGGGCTCGCGGCCGCCCTTCGCCACAAGCGTGCGGCCGGTGCCGTCCAGGTTCATGTAGTAGGTGTTGCGGATGGCGGCCTCGCCCTTCCCCTCGTCGGCGACGAAACAGAGCTTCGTGCCGTCGGGCGACACGTGCGGGTACAGCTCGTTGAAGTCGGGCGTCTTCGTCAGGTTCACGGGGTCGGAGCCGTCGGCGTTGACCATGAAGATGTCCCACTGCCCGTCGCGGAAGGTCTCGTAGACGAGCTTGAAGGGCACCTTCTTGAGCTCGGCGCGGAACTCCGCCTCCTGCTCGGCATTGAGGGGCGGGACGGGCGGCGGCTTCGCCTCCTTCTTCTCGGCTCCCAGAGCGAGGGCCGTCACGGCGATGAGAAGGGCACCGATCCGCCGCATGGTTTCCGCCTCCTTCCCTTGACGCGGGCCGCCGAACTTGCGATACTGCCAGCAACGCAGTATAAGAGCCGCGTGGGCGGCGGTCAACCGGCATTCGGCTCGCGCGGCGGCGCAGGAGGCACGAGGTGAGCTACACCAAGCTGTCGCGCAGGCGTTTCGCGACCCTTCTGGCGGTCCTGGCGTTGCTGGGCGCGTCCGTGCTCGCCCAACTGGTGGGACGTCACAGGGTCCAGGAGAGGGTGCGGCTGGCGGCGCGGGTGGCAGAGGATGCGGCGCGGGCGCTGGTGCTGACGGAGCGGCTGCGAGGGCGCCTGCTGCTGGCCATGGCGCCCGCGGCGGCACGGCAGGAGGCAGAGGACTCCGCGGTGAACGCCGAGCTGGTGGAGGAGCACGGCGAGGCCGTGGATGCCGTGCTCGCTGACCTGGCAGCCCTGCGTCGAGAGGGGCTCCTGCGGCAGGTGAAGCACGAGGCCCTGGAGGGCAAGGTCCACACCGCCCGATTGCTCGATGCCGCGGCCGCCGGGCGGCGCAACGACCTTCTGGCGGCAGCCCGAAGGCTCCGCGACCATCTCGACTCGCTCGAGGACGCGCTGGAGGAGAGCACGGCCAGCGCCACGGCCGTGCTCCTCAACGAGCACGCCGCGGCGCTCCGCTGGCTGCGCCTGGGCATGTGGGCCGCGGTCGCCGCCGCGGCCGCGGGGCTGCTCCTCGCCCTCAGCATGGCGTCGGACATGCTTCAGGAGGCCATGGGCCCGGTGAACCTGGCCGCGGAGCTGGCCGAACTGGCCCAGAGCGAGCAGTTCCAGGCCAGGATGGGCCTCCTCGGCTCGCAGGCGGGGACCGACGGCCAGGCCGCACCGTGGAGCCTGAGGCTCGAGCGCGTCACCTCCGACCGCCGCACCCACCTCGTCTTCCTCGCCGTCGCCTCGCGCGCGGGCCGGGACGTCCCGCTCTGGGGCAAGCGCTACAAGTGGACGGGCCACCTGAAGTCCCTCCAGCGCCTCCTGTGGCCGGCGTACGGCACCGCGACGTGGGAAATCCTCAGCACGATGCACTCGCGCGGCATGGGCGGCCCGGTGCCCATCGCCTGCCAGGTCCTGCGCGCGCGCCGGCTGCCCGTCGGCCGCATCCTCCTCGCCGAGCGGGTCGGGCCCACGGAGAACCTGCGCGGGTTCCTGGCCCGCGACTACCCGCTCCTGCCCCCGGAGCGGCGCATGGCGCTTGCCGCGGCACTGGGCAGCTTCATCCGCCGCCTCCACGATGTGGGCATCTACGACCTGTCTCCCCGCTACTACTATGGCGCGGGCCTCGACGGCCCGCCCGAGCGGGTGCGCTTCTATCTGTTCGACCTCGACAAGGCCCGCATCGCCTTCTCCCCGCCCGCCTGGCTCGCGCGACTGCGGCGCGCGCGCGACGACCGCCGCATCCTCCGCCTCCTCCGCCGCCACGCCACACACGAGGAGATGGCCGCCCTGAGACGCCACCTGAGCGAACCAGCGGTGCCGGCCACGCCGGCGGGCTCGGAACCAGGCGGCCCGCCCTCCACCAACCCCAGTGCCCCCACGAACAGTGGGCCGGCGGACGGGCAGGAGACGTCCAGTTGATGAATGCAGTTCACAGAATGAATACAGCGGCCTCGGCCGGCCCGCTGTAAGTGTCGTGTTTGGAATAGGTTACAGCCTTGGACCGAAAACGCACACAATTGGCCCAGGAGCGACGATCTCGGGCCTCTTTGACCAGTGGGTCATTGGGCGA
>VGYV01000283.1 GCA_016872855.1 Planctomycetota bacterium | reverse complement strand
AGGTGGTGGCCTGCGCCGACTGGTTCAAGGGCAAGGCGGAGAACACCGGCAAGGGCCACGGCGTGCCGGCCGACAAGTGCTTCGGCGGGCCCGACTGCTACAAGAAGCTCCTCGAGGTGCCGATGGACACGGTGCTGATGGGCCAGGCCCCGGCGTTCCGCCCGCCCCACTTCGAGGCCGCGGTCAAGGCGGGCCGCAACGTGTTCATGGAGAAGCCCATCGGGGTGGACGCGCCCGGCATCCGCAAGGTGATGGAGGCGGGCAAGCTGGCGAAGGAGAAGGGCCTCGTCGTCGTCGCCGGCACCCAGCGCCGCCACCAGCAGAACTACAACCAGCGCTACCAGCTCATCAAGGAGGGCGCCGTCGGCAAGGTCCTCGCCGGCCGCGTCGGCTGGTGCCAGGGCCGGATCTTCCACAACAACCCAATGAAGCCTACCAAGCCCGAGGACCTCGTGTGCAGCGGCAACTGGCAGCTCTGGATCGAAATCTCCGGCGACCACATCTGCGAGCAACACGTCCACAACATTGACATTGCCAACTGGTTCGTCGGCCGGCCCCCAGTGAGCGCCGCGGGCTTCGGCGGCCGCGCACGCCGAAGGGCGGGCAACATGTACGATTTCTTCAGCGGCGACCTCGACTACGGCCAGGGCGTCCACGTCCACTCCATGTGCCGCCAGGTCGGCGACTGCTGGAACTGGGAGAGCGAGAGCTTCGTCTACGAGAAGCAGGCCCCGAAGGACTACAAGTTCCAGGAGCCGGTCCGCTACTCCGAAGTCCCGCAGAAGGGCGGCGGGCACTTCCAGGAGCACGTCAACATGCTCTACTACCTCGCCAAGGGCAAGGAACTCAACGAGGCCCAGGGCGTCGCGGAGGCCACCGCCGCCGCCATCATGATCCGCGACTCCGCCTACACAGGCAAAATCATGACCTGGGAGGAGATGTTCGGAGACCCCAAGAAGAACCCCGAAATCTACAACAAGATGCTCAGGCCCTCCTGGGAGGACTTCGAGACCGGCAACATCGTCTACCCCAAGGATGGCGAGGCGCCCATCCCGGGAACCGCGTGATTGCGGAAGGTCCCGTGCCGCGTGCCAAGAGAAAGCAGGCCGAGTGGCTTCTTGTCTTGGCACGCGGGACGCGGGACGCATCAAGCACGTGAAGGAGCCCATGAATGGAGAAACCCACTACCTCGCGTCGTGACTTCATGAAGGGCGCCGTCGCCGCCTTCGGCGGCCTCACCATCCTCGGCGCCACGGCCAAGGGCCAGGGCAAGACCTACAAGGTCGGCCTCATCGGCTGCGGCGGACGCGGCAAGGGGGCGCTCGGCGACAGCTTCCTCGCCGCCAAAATCCTCGGCGTCGAGGTCAAGTGCGTAGCCCTCGCCGACTACTTCAAGGACCGCGCCGAGCAGGCGGGCAAGCGGTACGACGTCCCGCCCGAGCGCTGCTTCGGCGGACCCAAGTGCTACGAGGGCTTCCTGGCCACCGACGTCGAAATCGTGCTCATGGCCCAGGCCCCCCTCTTCCGCCCCGTCCACCTCGAGGCCGCCGTCAAGGCCGGCAAGCACTGCTTCGTCGAGAAGCCCGTGGCCGTGGACCCGCCCGGCTGCCGCCGCGTCATCGCCGCAGGCGAGGAGGCCAAGAAGAAGGGCCTCATCATCGTCTCGGGCACCGAGATGCGCCACGAGCACCCCTTCCGCCTCACCCACCAGGCCGTCGCCGTCGAGGGCGCCCTGGGGAGACTCCTCGCAGGCCGCGTCTCCTTCTGCATCGCCCACATGTTCCACCGCAGCCCCATCAACCCCAAGACCGCCGACGACCTCGTCGCCTCTTGGCAGGACTGGACCGCCCTCTCCGGCGACCACATCGTCGAACAACATGTCCACAACATAGACATCGCCAACTGGTTCGTCGGCCATCCCCCCGAAACCGCCGCAGGCTTCGGCGGCCGCGCACGCCGAAACGCCGGCGACATGTACGACTTCCACAGCGTAGACTTCGATTACGGCAAGGGCCTCCACATCCACTCCATGTGCCGCCAGATCAACGGCTGCTGGATCTGGACGGGCCACGACTTCGTCTACGAGAAAGGCCACACCAACGGCAGGGACCTCCCCAAGCCCGAAAAGTCCCCCATCCCCGCCGACCTCCCCAAGGCCCCCAGCAGCAGCCAGCAAGAGCAGGTGGACGTCCTCTACGCCGTCAGCAAGGGCCAGCCCCTCGACGAGGCGAAGGCCGTCGCCGAGTCCTCGGCCACTGCCGTCCTCGGTCGCGTCGCCACCTACACGGGCAAGCTCATCTCCTGGGCCGACATGATGGTGGACCCCAAGAAGGACCCCGACCTCTACAACCTCACTCTCAAGCCCACCGCCGAGGACTTCGAGAAGGGCACGGTCGAGATTCCGCAGGAGAACGTCGTCCCCATCCCCGGCTCGGGCGACGCCCCGCCGCGCCGCACCCCGGCCCAGAAGGGCCGCAAGGGAAACAAGTGACCCGCGACGGGGCTGCTGAGCAGTCCCCGGTGCGAGAGGTCGTAGGGACAGGCGGCTCGCCTATCCTGCGCTACGCCGCGGGACACCAGGGGCACAGCCGTGGAACCCGAGCCGGACAGCCTCGCCTCCCTCGTCCGCCTCGCCATTGAGCGCGGCATCATCCCGCCCGGACGCCGCGACGAGGCGACCACCCTCCTGGCCACCCTTCCTCCCCAGGCGAGCGACCCGGCCTCCCTCGTCTCGCTCGGCCTCCTCAGCCAGACGCAGCTCGACGCCGTCCTGTCCGACTTCGCCGCCAGCTCCACCCCCACCCTCACCCAAAGCCCCGACGAGCTGCCCGGCCACGCCCCCGACCCCCTCGCCCTCCCACGCCCATTCGGCGACGACTTCGAGCTCCTCGCCCTCATCGGCCAGGGCGGCATGGGACAGGTCTACAAAGCCCACCAGAAGAGCCTCCGCCGCCACGTCGCACTCAAGCTCATCAAGCCCTCGGGCGCCATCAGCCGCGAGGACATCCAGCGCTTCCACCTCGAAGCCCAGGCCGCCGCACGCCTCCGACACCCCAACATCGTCTCCGTCCACCACGTCGGCATCCACCAGGGCCAGCACTTCCTCACGATGGACCTCGTGGACGGCTCGTCCCTCAGCGGCGTCCTTCGCGAAGGCAAGCTCCCCCTCGCCCAGCGGCTCGAACTCCTCGAAAAAGTCGCCCGCGCCATCCACCACGCCCACACCCAGGGCATCGTCCACCGCGACCTCAAGCCCGGCAACATCCTGGTGGACAAGGCCGGCGAGCCCCTCGTCACCGACTTCGGCCTCGCCAAGGACCTCGAAACCGACTTCAGCCTCTCCATGACCAGCGCCATCATGGGCACCCCCAGCTACATGTCCCCCGAGCAGGCCCGCGGCCGCTCCAAGCAAGCCGACGCCCGAAGCGACGTCTACTCCCTCGGCGCCATCCTCTACGAAATCCTCACCGGCCACCCCCCCTTCCAGGCGGGCAACCTCGCCGAACTCCTCCGCATGATCCTCGAAGAGGACCCCGTTCCCCCTCGCCGCCTCAACCGTGCCGTCCCCCCCGACGCCGAGACCATCTGCCTCAAAGCCCTCTCCAAAGAGCCTGGCCGCCGCTACCCCACAGCCGAATCCCTCGCCGACGACCTCCGCCGCTACCTTCGCCACGAACCCATCACCGCCCGGCCGAGTTCCATCCTCTACCGTGCCAAAAAGCGCCTCATCCGCCACAAAGCCATCACCGCCGTCTCCGCCGCGGCCCTCCTCATAGCCGCCGCCTTGCTCATCGCCTGGGTGACGACCCTCAAACGCCAGACCCGCCGGGCAGACAGCGAACGCAATGAGGCCATCCGCGCGACTGAACGGGCAGAGAAGCAGGAGGGCCTGGCCCGCCAGGCGGCGCAGAAAGCTGTGCGAGAGGCGGAACGCGCTGAGAAACAGGGACGGTTGGCCCGAGAGGAAGCGCAGAGAGCCCTACGTGAGGCAGAACCTGCCGATAGGGAGCGCGATGCCGCTGCACGGGAGGCATATTCCGCTAACATCGAGCTTGCCCAGAGGTACATCGGACAACGTAACTTCGCCATGGCCACCAGCATGCTGCGGAGGTGTCCTTCTGACTTGCGTCACTGGGAGTGGGGGCGGTTGAGCCGCCTGTGCCGTCTTGACTACTCAACGCTCAGATCAACGCTCAGAGGGCATTCTGGGCGTGTTGCATCGGTTGTGTTCTCCCCAAGCGGGGACCGCTTGGCCTCCGGGAGTTGGGACGGCTCGATCAAGATCTGGGAGGTACAGACGGGGCGCGAGGTACGAACCCTGCAGGAGGACCAGCTAGAGGCGGGCCCCGTCGTGCAGCACAAGGGGGACCCCGTGAAACGGGCGCGCGAGGCACTCAACCTTGAGGAACCAGAGGGTTGTGTGAACTCAGTCGCTTTTTCAGCGGATGGTAAGCAACTTGCTTCAGGAGGGTCGAATAGGGCGATCACGCTGTGGGACGCAGAGACGGGCCGCGAAGTGCTGACCCTGAAGGGTCATCTGGGCTCGGTGAACTCCCTGGCGTTCATCCCGGACAGGGAGTTGCTCGCTTCGGGAGGCGGCGACGGTTTCAGACTTTGGGATACGGACGCCCGCAAGGAAGTCCACGCCCTGAAGTGGCTGGACAAGCCGACACTAGGACGCGGGCTTGGCGCGATGTCTGTCGCGGTTTCTCCTGACGGCAAGCTTCTGGCCACCTGGTGCAAGTGGGATGGGACAATCAGACTCTGGGACGTACAGACTTGGCGCGAGTCCCGCGCACTCGGGGCCTACAAGTACAAGAGTTGGGTGACGTCTGTCGCGTTCTCCCCCGACGGGAGGAGCCTAGCTTGCGGGAGCTACGATGGCACGCTCAGACTTTGGGACGCTGACACCGGCCGCGAAGGCCTGAACCTGCAGGGCAACAAGGGCGGTGTGCTCGCTGTCGCCTTTTCCCCGGACGGCAAGCGGCTCGCGTCGTCGGGAAAACGGTACTACCGGGACCAGATGCTCAAGCTTTGGGATGCTCAGACGGGCCGCGAAATCCTCGCACTCATAGGGCACGACCGAGATGTGACATCGGTCGCTTTTTCCCCTGACGGTAAGCTCCTCGCCTCAGGTAGCGATGACAACACCATCAGGCTCTGGGGTGCGCGATGGGGGCGCGAGGCTCTCACGCTGGAAGGGCACGAACTAGGTGTGTCCTCTGTCGCGTTCTCCCCCCAGGGGAAGCGTGTAGCATCAGGAAGCAATGACGGTACGATCAAGCTTTGGGACGCGGAAACCGGCGGCCAGTTCCTCACGCTGCAAGTGTCCCGCCGGCCCGTAATGTCTGTTGCGTTTTCCCCGGACGGGGAGCTCCTGGCTTCCGCCGGGGGAGAGAAGTGGCCCAGGCTCTGGAACGCACAGACGGGCCGCGAGGTTCTCTCGCTGAGGGGACACGATTCTGAGGTGAATTGTGTTGCATTTTCCCCGGACGGCAAGCGACTCGCCTCAGGCAGCTATGACAGCACGATCAAGCTTTGGGACTCAGGGACGGGCCGCCAATTGCTCCGGCTGAAGATGCGCGGTACGAGTGTGCTTTCGGTCGCGTTTTCCCCGGATGGGAAGCGACTCGCCTCGGGTTGCGCAGGCGGGTTGATCGAGCTTTGGGACTCCGACACGGGTGAGGAGGTCCTCTCCCTGAAATGCAGGGACTATATGGTTAGGTCGGTCTCTTTCTCACCTGACGGCAAGCGGCTCGCGTCAGCGACCTGGGATAAGACCATCACAGTTTGGGATGCCGAGACAGGCCGCGAATTGCTGACGCTCACGGGCCATGAGCACAAGGTGCAGTCAGTCGCCTTCTCCCACGACGGGAGGCGGCTCGCTTCTGCGAGCGAGGATAAGACCATCAGAGTGTGGGATGCCGAGACGGGCCGCGAGTGGCTGACGCTCATGGGCCATGAGGACAAGGTGCGGTCGGTCGCTTTCTCCCATGATGGCAGGTGTGTTGCCTCCGGGAGCGATGACAAGACCGTGAAGATCTGGGAAGCGGATGAGTGGCGGGAAGGGCGGTGAAGGCGAAGACGGGTGTTTGGTTGTAGGTGTTCGGTTTTCGGGTACGCAAGAAGATGGCAGGGCCTGAGACAGGGGTTCTCATCCGCGCCCATCCGCGCTACTATTGGACAAAATCTTCTCGGCGCGCGCACATTTCCTAACGTCCAACATCGAACGTCCAACGTCCAACGTCGAACGGAAGGCCTCTTCTCGTTCAACGTTCGATGTTCGAAGTTCAGCGTTCGACGTTCGTTTGGTTGCGGCCGAAGGCCGCGCTGGGTAATCCGTGGTGGGAGTTGCCTCTTCTCTGCTGCCTCATCTGCCTCTGCGTGAGAAATCGGTTTCGCGTTCCGGGTTTCGCGTTTCGCGTTCAGGATTCGCGGTCAGAGGAGCTCTGCCACAGAGACACAGAGGGCACAGAGAAGAGGGTCTATGAGGAAGGCAGGAAGGCAGGAGAAGCGCCCCCGGACGGCCAAAGTGCCCACCAAGGGGGGAAGCCCGCAGGGCTACCCGCAAGAAGGCCTGAAGCTGCTGGAAAAGTTGAAAAACTGGTAACACTTCAGGCGTCTGAAGCAGCTTGTGCTTGCAGTGTCCTCGCCCCCACCCAGCTTGCCTCGGTGGGGGCGCAAGCCGCGCGCGGGGCGTCGAGGTAGCCCGCAGGTGCTACTAGAGTCAGGTGCATAGCCCGCAAAAGGAAAAGGTTAACACCCGACCCTCCCCCCCCAAAAACCTGCCGAGTCGGTCGAGTCGGTCGAGTCGCACATTTAGTGCCTCTGGCGTCTCTTGCCCCCAATATCTTGTGGTGCCCTTTCCACGTCCCCACGCTCCGTGCGTGTCTAGCGAAAGGTTTCTTTCCCCCTCCCCCTTGGGGGGAGGGCCGGGGTGAGGGTGCCTTCCGCCACACTGGCGAGCAGACAAGCACCCTCACCCCCACCCTCTCCCCGAGGGAGAGGGGGCAAGCGCTCGCTTGGCTACACAGGTACGGACCGTGGGGACGAGAGGGGAAAGAGAAACCCGCCGCGGGCCGCGACGGCCCAACGGCGGGTTGGAAGAATGGGGCAGGGGGCGCGGCTCAGCGCTTGGAGAACTGGAAGCGTGCGCGGGCGCGCTTGCGGCCGTACTTCTTGCGCTCCTTCTCGCGCGAGTCGCGGGTGAGGAGCCCCTCGTCCTTCAGGCGAGGGTGGTTCTCGCGGTCCATCTTGATGAGTGCGCGGGCGATGCCGAGGACCATGGCGTCGGCCTGGGCGGCGACGCCGCCGCCCTCGACGGAGACGAGGACGTCGTATTTGTTGATGGCCTTGGTGGCGCGGAGCGGCGCTCGGATGGCCTGCTGGAGGCGCTCGACGGGGAAGTACTGGTCGGCCTCGCGGCCGTTGACGAGGAGGCGGCCCGTGCCGCGGCGGAGTCGGACGCGCGCGGTGGCGGTCTTGCGGCGGCCCGTGCCCCAGCAGAAGTCGGTGGGGGCGGCGGCGGCCGGGGTTGTCGCGGTGGTCGTCAAGCGGGGTCTCCTTCGAGGGTCACTGCGCCGCGAGCGGCTGGGGGTTCTGCGCCGCGTGCGGGTGGTCGGGGCCTTTGTAGACCTTGAGCTTTCGGAGCATGTGGCGGCCGAGGTTGCTGTGGGGGAGCATCCGGCGGACGGCTTCGCGGATGACCTGGTCTGGCCGCGTGGCCATCATCTCGCGGAGGGTCTTGCTGCGGATGTGTCCTGGGCGGCGCGAGAGGATCCAGTAGGGCTTCTGGTCCAGCTTGCGGCCGGTCACGCGGACCTTGGCGGCGTTGAGGACCACCACGAAGTCGCCGGTGTCCACGTGCGGGGTGAAGGTGGGCTTGTGCTTGCCGCACAGGACCGTGGCGATGCGGGTGGCCAGGCGGCCCAGGACCTGCCCGTCGGCGTCCACGACATGCCACTGCCGGGTCACGTCGGCAGGCTTGGCCATGAAGCACTTGGTCATCGCTGCACTCCGATGCTGCGGCGTCGGACTTGGGAAACCATAATTCTACCGAACTCGGCTTCTTGAGTCAACTACGTTTTTGCTTGACAAACGGGGGCGGTCCGGCTAGACTCAGTGGGTCAGCGCCGGCCGAAGTGGCGGAACTGGCAGACGCGCTAGGTTCAGGACCTAGTGGCCGCTAAGGCCTTGGGGGTTCGAGTCCCCCCTTCGGCACCACGACGTAAATCTCAGAGGCCGCAGGGCTTACAACCTTGCTGCCTTTTTCTTTCCCCCTTGTTTTCCCGCTCGCTGACGGCTATCATGGGGACGGTTTTGGGACGGTTTCGCGCCACAAGTTGCCCTATGTTGCCGCCACATGCGCGCACGGAGGGCCAACCATGGCCATCATCTTCCAGCAGAAGAACGCCTGGCACCTCCGGTTCTACTTCCGGGGCAAGCCATACAAGAAATCCCTGGGGCCAGTCTCGGAGCACAAAGCGCAGCGCGCCAAGCAGAAGGTGGAAGCGCGGCTTGCCGACCTGAAGTCCGGCTTCCTCGTTGTCCCGCCTGGCGCTGATCTGGCCGAGTTCCTCGTTCGAGGCTAAGTCGTGGCGGCCAACGAGGCCGTCGGGAGCCACGAGACGTTCGAGGCTGTGCACAGGTCATACCTCGAACAAGCCGGTGCCCGCCGAGCGCCGAGCTCGCTGGCAACCGAGGGGATCCGCCTTCGGCACTTCGCGGGGTTCCTGGGCGAACGCGCTGCCATGCCTGCATCCGAGATCACGCCGACTGACATCGAACGCTACCTGACGCACCGTCGGCGTGAGGTCACCGGCACGACCGCCAACAAGGAACTGCAAACCCTGAGGCAGCTCTTTGACTACGCGGTGAGGCAGGGGACCATCGGCCACAACCCCACGTACAACGTGCCGCGGTTCAAGCGCTCAGGGAGGCCGCACCGCTTCATGGTCAAGGCCGAAATCGAAGAGCAGCTCCGCCGAGGCGGTTTTTCCAGCAGCGAAGCCAGGACGCTCCGGCGTTTGCGCTACCTGAACAGCGAAGAGATCGCGAAGCTGCTCGAGCTGGCCCGAGAGCGTTCTCCTTGGCTCTACCCCATCCTCGCTACGATGGCCTTCACCGGAATGCGCCGAGGCGAGGCCGTGGCGCTCGAATGGGGCGATGTTGACCTCAAGGCCGGGAAGCTCTGGGTTCGGAGCCGCAAGCAATCCCAAACGCGGGAATTCGCCGGGCGAGACATCGACCTCCATGAGAAGCTTCGCGGAGTTCCCGCTCAACACCGCATGCAAAGCCGAGAAGGCCGTCATGTCTTCACTACCCGTGACGGCAGCCCGGTGGCCCCGGACGACCTGCACCGGGCCTTCAAGGGCCTCGTCGGAGGCACGGAATTCGATGGCATCGGCCTCCACTGCCTCCGCCATTCGTTCGCAAGCAATCTGGCCGCTCAGGGGGTCGATGCGAGGCTCATCGATCACTACATGGGCCATCAGACCGAGGAGATGCGGAGCCGCTATCAGCACCTCTTCCCCGAGAAGAAGAGCGAGGGGATTCAGAAGCTCCGGTATTGACCAGTGTGCGCTCGCCCGTCCCTGCACTGAGGATCAGCTCCTGTATGTCTTGAGCCTCGATCAGGTACTGGTCCTTCGGCCTGCCATCGTTGAGCTTGACGGCGTTCAGCTTGCCCTCGCGAATCCACCGTCTTACCGTGTACGGCGATCGGCCCACCTGCTGCGCCAACTCCCTCACAGTGTAAAAGGGCTTCCTCTTCCATCTCGGCGCCAGGGTCGCACTCAGGTCGTGCCGAAGCCCACGAATCTGCTCCGTGAGCCGCCGCCCGAGAACGTGGCGGCGGGCGAGTACCCCCTGGGCATCATCCACTACGGCGAGGACAAGTTCCATCCGTTCGGGCTGCGGGAGGCGGAGTTCATCCAGCACATCGCCATCTTCGGCCGCTCGGGGTCGGGGAAGACGAACGTTGCCTATCTGATTCTGCTCAACCTGGTCAGGGCGGGGAAGCCGTTCCTGGTCTTCGACTGGAAGCGGAACTACCGCGACCTGCTGAGCCTGCCCGAGTGCAAGGGCCTGCTGGTCTTTACCGTGGGGCGGAACGTGTCGCCGTTTCGGTTCAAGCCGGCGCTCGGCAACACCTACGCCACGTTCGCCATGAGCCTCAAGCACCGGGGCGACATCGCGATGATCAAGGACTGCCTGCTCCTGGATTCTGAGCAGGCGGGCTACCTGGGGAAGCTGGACGTTGGCTGGGCGGTGACGAAGCTCCAAGGGCGCTGGTTCAAGCCCTTCTTGGTCAGCTTCCCCATCGTGACGCTGGACAAAGGGAGTATGACGGATGAAGCGATCCGAGCCCGCTTGGCCGCTCTGCCAGAAGGAAGAAGCTCGCTGCTGGCGGCTCAAGAAGGCAATTCCGTAGCCATTTCGGGGCAAGAGGGATATTCCATATCGTCTGGGGCGGCAGACGCCGCGATTCTGCCGATTCCGCCAACAGAAAAGGTAGAGGAAGGGAAGGGAAGGGAAGGGAAAAGGGGCATGCACAACTGGTCTGACAACGAAGGAGGAGGAATTCA
>VGYV01000282.1 GCA_016872855.1 Planctomycetota bacterium | reverse complement strand
TAGCCGTATTCGAGGAGCCTGGCCTTCTCGCCCGATGCCTTCGCTGGCACGGCGATGTCCCAGCGGAGAATGCCCTTGGGCTGCTCGAGGCGCAGGTAGAGCTTGTCGTCGCTGAGCTTCTCGGTGCCCATGTCGCCCAGGGTCACGCGGATGTCGGTCTTGCGCTCGGGGTGCGGGATGCGGTCGAAGAGGCGGACCTTGACCTCGGCATCCTTGTAGTTCTCGATGGCGAGGCGGATTTTCAGGGAGATTTCGCGGTTGCCGCCCTGGACGCTCTCGGTCTTGTCGAGCAGCTCGCGTCGGGCGCGGAGCTGGGGGTCGGCGCCGAAGCCCATGACGAAGGTCTCGCCGCGGGCGACCGTGGGCAGCTCGCCGCGGCCGACGAAGCGGCCGTCGAGGTACACGCTCACCGGGCCGCCCAGGAGCACCTCGGCCGCGTTGTTCGTCATCTCGGCCTCGCGGTAGACGAAGGCCGTAAGCACCGGGGTGGCCACGTGGTAGAACTGCGAGGCCAACTCCATGTCCTGGATGCGGAGCATCTGCTGGTCGGCGCGGCTGGCCAGGCTGACGGGCGTGGCGAGGGCGTAGCTGACGCTGGGGCCTTCGGTGGTGGCCGGCTCGCGGCGGATGAGGTCCAGCACGTCGCGCCCGGCGGCCAGCTCGGCCCACTGGCCCTCGTTCGCTGCGCGGTTCATCTCCCAGTTCGCCGCATAGCCGGAGTCGCTCGCCAGGGCCTGTTGGCGGCCGCGGAACTCGCTCAGGCGCTTCTGGGCGGCCTGGAACTTGTCCGCGATATCCTTGCCCTGCGCGGGGGCCTGTCCGCCGAGTGAGGCGAGGCTCACGCGGAAGGGCGCCAACCCCGGACCGTGGGCCGCGATTGCAGGCGACGCCGTGGAAAGGGTGAGAGACACACCCGTCCAGTCCTCGCCGCTCATCTGGTGGACGAGGGCGTTGTATTCGACGTTGACGGCCTTGCCTTCCTTGACGGAGCGGAAGTTGTAGGCGGGGGCCCAGCCAGCCTCGCTGACGACGTAGGAGAGCTTGATCGCCCCCTTGGCGGCCTCACGCTTCTCGAGGAACACAAGGGCCTCGGAGACAGTGCGGGACGCCCCTGCGGTGAGCTCCGAGCGCTGCCGCTGGAGCAGGGCGAGCTGCTTGGCCAGCTCGCGGGCCTCGGTGTCGAGCTTGAGTGACTCGGTGAGGGTGTCGTCGCGCTGCTTGAAGGAGAACTGCGAGGTCTTCTCGAGGGCCTCGTAGTTCAGGACCCCCTTGGCGAGGTCGGCCTTAGCGGTCGCCGCGGTGAACTCGTCGAGCTTCGCCAGGTAGGCCAGCCGCTGGGTGAGCAGCTCCTGCCGCTTCTTGTTCGCGGCCACCCTGTCCTGGACCAGTTGGATCTCCTGATCGATCTTTCGGACCTCCTCGCGGGGCTCTTCGCCGATGGCGCGCTGGCGGAAGCGCACGGCGCGCACCTCGATGCCCGCGGCCGCCTCGGCGAACAGGCTGTCGGGCACCACCTGGTCGGGCAGACCCGTCACCACCAGCTCGACCGAGCCCGCGGCGCCCTCGACCGGCACGGCGCGGGTCACGAGGGCCTGGCCGCGATAGAGCGTCACCGCCTCCACCTTGCCCTTCACGCCTGGCGGCTCAGCCGGCGGCGCCGCCGCCAGGGCCACAGCCGACAGAGCAACCGCCGCCATCGCCAATGTCACACACCTCATCGCTCGCCTCCTAAGAGAAGAAGGTTCCGCGTGCAAGTATGCACGCCCTACCGATCGGGTGTTTTCGGTCCCGAATCTGGAATCTGGGATTTGGAATCTGGAATCTCCGTGAGGCACGGGCGGCCGATGGCCACGTGCTGGCCCGTGATGACGCCGCGGCAGATGGCCAAGGCCGACGCGGCGAACGGGGTAGTGACGAGTGGGTCGTCCTCCTTCGCGTCGGTGTAGATGTTCCGCCACGCCCCGTCCTCCTTCTGCCGGCCGACAAGCTCGTCGGCCAGGGCATCTGCCCACCGCACGCCGCCCGTCGCGGTGAGGACCTCTTTCGCGTCGAGGGCGATCATCGCGTGGGCGAGGGACCAACAGTAGTAGTAATACGTGGCGTTCCTGAGAATCTCCCTGTCGGGAGGGAAGTCGCCGGGATTCTCGTCCACGGCGAAGTTCACCTCCAGCCAGCGTCGTGCGGCGGCGACGCGCGGGTGGTCGCGTGGCAGGCCGCAGCGGATGAGCGCGCGAAGTCCGTCGGCGGTCATCGTGCCGTAGGAGCGATAGCGGCGGAAGCCCCACTTGTCTATCCCCGCCACGCCGGCCTTGTTCTGAAGCGGCTCGCTGGGGATGAAGAAGAAGCCGCCATCGTCGTACATCGGGTCGCCCTTCGCCGGGTTGTCGTTGAAGTTCTGGCAGCGCTTCACGAAGGTGAGGGCCTTTTCGTAGATGGGGTCGTCGAGCGGCACCTTGGCGGAGCGGAGTGCGGCGATGCCGTAAATGGTGGCCACGAGGTTCGACTCGTAGAAGCGGCCGCCGTCGCCGCCCACACCGGCCCGCCTGGGCACGTCAATCGAGAAGCCCCAGCCGCCATAGCGGAGGTCCCTGAACTCCCAGCCATTGGCCTCGTTGAGCTGGCGACCGCGCAGGTAGGCGAGCCAGGCGGCGCGGGCGCGCAGGTGCGGCTCGTCCTGCTTCTCCAGCACCACCACGCGGCTGGCCGCGCCGGCGGTGAACACGGGGAAGTTAAGGCCGTGCGGGCCTGGCTCGATCTTCCCATCCTTTGTGACCAGCTTCATCATGAAGCTGGCCCCGCGGTCGAAGGCCGGCCGCACGCCCTCGCCGCCCTGGGGCAGGAAGTAGAGGCACGACAGGACGTGCGGCGTAAGCTCCGGCCCGTCCCGGAAGGCGCCGTAGACGGGCGAGCGCCATGCCCCGTCGTCCGACTGCTTGCTCACCAGGAACCGCGCGGCGGCGGCCAGGCTGTCGTCAATGCGGCGGACTCGTTCCTCCGTGGCCTTCTGAGGCACCGTTTTGGCCTGGGCCTTCGGCTTCTCGGCCGAACAGCCGGCAAGGGCGACAAGGAATGCGAGAAGCCCCGACGCCGGATGGGTGGGGCTTCTCTGAAATCGGCAATCGGAAATCGGAAATCGGAAATGGGTCATTGCTTCTTGATCTTCGCCGCCACGGGCACCGGCGCCCTGTCCACCGTCAGCACCAGCAGCGCGGCTGCCGTGCAGAAGGTGCGGCCCGTGATGCAGTGGTGGCCGCTCCAGCTCCCGTCCTCGTTCTGCACGCGATTGAGGTTCGCCGTGATCTTCTCGTCCCACTTCTTCCACTCGTCCCCGCCCTTGACGACGAGGCTTTCGCCGATGTTCATGTAGCTGAGGAACTCCTCGCCGCCGTTGGAGCCGAAGCCCTGGATGAAGCGGTCGTCGTCGAGCTTCTTCACGATGGCGCTCTTGGCCTCCTTGAGGGCGCGCTCGTTGTTGTCGAAGCGCTCGAGCAGGTCTTTGGCCTGCTTCCGTTCGGCCTCGGTGGGGGCGTTGGCCGCCCGCTGCTTCAGCTCGTCGCGCTTCGCATCGTTCGTGTTCGCCGAATCCTGCATGGCGCCCAGGTTGGCGGCGCCGGAGTAGAGCTGGACACCTGCCGCGCCCTCGGTCTTGAAGCCGCCGGTCCCCCTGTCGAACTGGCCCGCGGCGTATTGCTCGGTGCGGGCGCGGACCTCCTCGCTGACCTTGACGCCCGCCTGGGCGGCCTTGTTGAGGGCCTTCACGCCCATCGCCTGAGCGAGGGTGGGCGCCCAGCCGTCGCTCGCCCACGTGCCGTCGCTCTTCTGGTTCTTCTCGATCTTGTCCATCACCTTGTCGAGGGCGGCCATCAGCCGCTTGCGGCTCTCCGCGTCCGGCATCGCGTCCTTCACCTCGGCCAGCACCTGGGCGGCCATGAACGTGTCCACGTACTGCCCGAGCTTGCCCTGGACCCGCGTGCCGCGGGTCTTGGTGATGAAGAGTGACGTGGAGTCGCTCTCCTCGATTTCGGCGCAGAGGTAATCGAGGGCTTTGCGGATGGCCGCGGCGTGTGGGCCGGCCTTGGGCGTGCTGCCCGCGCGGATGAGGGCGAGGGTGCAGATGCACGTGTCGGCCACGCTCGGCGTGTCCTTGAGCGCCAGCCCCTGCCCCATCTGCCTCGATTCCTCGCCCTGGCCCCAGCCGCCGCCCTTGAGTTGGGACTTGACGAGGAAGTCGAGGCCCTTCTGCACCTGGGCGCTCAGGGGCTTGGACTCGACCGCGGGCGCCCATTTGGCCGGGGCCGTGCTCTCCTTCTTGGCTTCCTGCGTGGCCGAGGGCTCGGCGAGGGCGCCCATCAGCCCCCAGGCCGCCAGGCTCAGGGCCACAGCCACCATGACCACCAGCTTACACCACCTCATTGCAGGCTCCTTTCCTGCCTCCCCGATTCTACCATTTCAGACGCGAATCGGGAAGGCGTGGTTCCGCGGCGTTACAGTCCCGTTACGGAGCGCCGTAGGGACACGCGGCTCGCGTGTCCCTGTCCCTGGCCGACAGGCGAGCCGCCTGTCGCCACGCGCCGGGAACAGGCTACGAACTGCGTTCGCTACGTTCCCGATACCCAGCCCCCTCCCGAAGGTTCCAATACCTTCGGGAGGGTACATGGCGCGGGCTACCCTCCCGAAGGTATTGGAACCTTCGGGAGGGCGCGGAGCGCAGGCAATCGAGGTTTCAGCGCCTGCGTTCGCGTCACGGGGCGCCGAAGTAGTGCCAGTCGCACTCGAACGAGGCGGCCTCGCCCTTCTTCAGCGTGGCCTCCCATGTGACCTCGGAGAACGGATTGGCGGCCATCCACCACCAGGGCCAGCCCCACCAGTACCACCATCCGTAGCCGTCGGCGTCCACCGGGGCCTCTTCCTGGGCGTTCAGGCTCATGATCTTGCCGTCAGCCGTGGCCTTGTTGACGGTGCCGACGAGCTTCCGCCGCACCACGAGGCGCACCTCGCGGTCCTTGAAGTTCGTCACCGTGTACTTGCTGTGCAGGCTCACCTTGCTACACGAGACGCCGTGGATGGTGAGGGCGTTGTGCTGGCGGGCGGTCTCGGTCTCTTCCTTCTTTGTGTTCAGGTCGGTAGCGATGGTGACGGGCAGCTCGACCTTGTTGCCCGCCGATGTGAACGGCAGGAGTTGTTGGCCGAGCACGGTGCCGCCCTTGAAGACCGTGGCGGGGCCAGTCGTCCAGGGGGTCTGGCCAGTGTTCGAGAGGCGGAGCTTGTGCATGGCCTTTGCTCCGCCCAGGGCGCGGGTGAGCTGGCGCTGGCGGTCCTCGCCGCCGCCGATGTGGCGCCACAGCTCGCGCGGGGGCACGAACGGGATGTCCCACACGTAGGTGTGCTCGTAGGGCACGGTCACGTCGAGCAGGTGCACCTCGGCCCGCTCGCCCTTCTTCAGGCTCACGCCCTGTTTGTGATAGAGGAAGAGGTCCTCCTGCTGCCCCTCGGAGGGGATAGCTGGGCCGCCGCGGACGGCTGGGCCTTCCGCAGCCTGCATGGGCGCGGCCGCCTGCGACATCAGGACGTTGCTCAGGTCCGGCTCGCCGCCGCGCCGGCCGCTGGGATCGGGCGGGGCGAAGTAGTGGCTGAGCTGGAGCCCCACGTCGCGCAGCGCGAGCGGCGAGAGGTTTTCCTTCATCAGGAAGCTCGGCACGCCCACGACCAGCCGCAGGTTCGCGTTCTCCATGTCCTCCAGCTCGTTGATGATCGTGCCGTAGAGCGACACCTTGGCCTTCTTGTCGTCGAGCAGCTCCACGCGGTAGTCGGGAATCCAGCGGACGCCCTTCTGGAGGTAGACGAACCCGACCTCGTGCTTCCCGCTGGCCGGCTTGCCTTTGGCCACGACGCGCAGGGCGATCTCGCGCACCTGCTTCTTCTCCGTGCGCTCCGTGGCGACCTCCTTGCCGGCGATGGCCACGCTGCGGATGTTCTCGCGCTGGATGAGCACCATGCCCTGGTCGGACTCGAGCATCACAAAGGAGCCGACGCTGCGGACACGCTCCTCGCGGGTCTCGGTGATGGCCGCGGAGCCGATATAGCGGCCCCGGTAGTCGTAGCGTTCGGGCGTCGAGCGCGTGACGGGTGTCTCGCGCTCGCCCTCGTGCTCGAGGAAGCCGCGGAGGACGCCAGTGTGGGTCTGGGCGGCGCCCTCTTTGCCTTGCTCCACGATGGTCGCCCGTTTCCCTTTGTTGGCCTGGATCATCTGCTCCAGGGAGAGGCAGGGGACGGATTCGCTGGCCTCGACGAAGCCCGCCTTCACGAAGTCCACGCGGGCCTCTGCGTCGCCGCTCACGAAGGCCCAGAAGGTGCCCAGCACGGGCGCGGGCACCTCGCGCGTGCGGCACCAGCCGTCCTTCAGCTCCGCCGCGCCGCGGGCCATCGCCAGCGCGTGGCCGTCCTTGAACACCGTCACGTCGGTGACCTTCGGCGTGAACTCCGGCGTCTCGGCCGCCCACGCGGCCGCCGCCACGGCAATGCCCAGAGCTGTCAGCCATCGTCGCACGTCAACACTCCTTTCAGCTTGGTAGGGCGTGCATACTTGCACGCGGAACGACGAAGATGGTGTGCATGTATGCACACCCTACGCGTCGAGGATCAATGCCGCACGTGGAACGAGTAGCGGCACGTGACCTCTTTGGTGGCGCCTGGCTCAACCGACAGCTCCCAACGAATGGTGGAGTGGCCGTTGAGCGAGGGGTGGCCCTGCACGTTCCCCCAGTCGCCCGCCTGGTAGTCGGTGATGGCGATCTTGCCGTCGTCGGACGCCTCGGTGGCGTTGCCGCCGAACTGGCAGGCGAGGTAGAGGGTGATCGGCTTCTTCTTGTAGTTCGTGACGCGCAACGCGCCCTTCTTGGTGATCTTGGCGTAGTCGTAGCCCTGGAAGTTCACGGCCTTGACGATGCGTTCCGTCTCGCTCTCCTCGTAGGTGCCGCGAACGTCCACCGCCACGGTGAGGGGCACCTGGCACTTGCCGCCCACCGACGTGTAGGTGAGGAGTTCCTGGCCGATGGGCAGATAGCCGTCCACCACCAGCGCGCTGCCGGTGGTCCAGGGCACGGCGGTCTTGTTGAGCAGCTCAACCTGGTGCCAGACCTCGTTCCTGAGGAGCCGGATGGGCGAGGCGTGCTTGCCCGCATCGGGCAGGGCCTCGGCGCCGCCGCGGGCGAGGTGCACGTCCCACGTGTGGATGCTGCGGAAGGGCACCTTGGCCGAGATGACGGGCACCGCCGCCCGCTCGCCCGCGCGGAGCGAGAGCTTGGGCACGTGATACACGAAGAGGTCCTGGGCCTGCTCGGCTCCCAGCTCGGGCGGGATGGCTGGCACAGCCGGCCCCTCGACCTCGGGCTGAGGCGGGGCCACTCGCGCGCCCCGCGTCTCGCCGGCCCGCTGGGAGAAGAGCACGTTGGACGCGGCGGAAGGGTCCATGAGCTGCGGCGCCGCGCGGCGCAGGGGGTCCGAAATCCCGCCCGACAGGGTCAGCGGCGAGGCCAGGTTGCGGAACCGGAAGCTCGGCACCCCCACCACTAGGTCAACGGGCACGCCCGCCAGGTCCTCGGCCTCGTTGAGCACCTCGGCCTGCATCGCCAGATCGGCTTCCTTCTCGCCGAGAGACACGCGATAGGTGGGTATCCAGCGGATGCCTGGCCCAAGGAAGCACACGTCAACTTCCACTCCGCCTTCGGCCACCTTCGGGTCGAAGTCCAGGACCAGGCGTTTCTCGGTCTCCTGCTTGCCCTGCCTGGCGATGATCTGCTGGCGGGAGACCATGCTGAGGAGCTTGCCCTTGACGGGCACGACCCAGAAGGAGCCGAGGATGGCGTTCTCGGGCAGCCCCTCGATGTAGGCGCGGCCCGCGCCGTCCA
Organism: Planctomycetota bacterium; assembly: GCA_016872855.1. GTDB lineage: Bacteria > Planctomycetota > PUPC01 > DSUN01 > DSUN01 > DSUN01. The sequence goes on along the minus strand of VGYV01000282.1, from coordinate 2,741 downwards.
CCTTGCCAGTGGCCTTCTTCACGAGCATGCAGTAGCCATCCTTGAACACCACGGCGCGAGCCAGCTTCACATCCAGCTTCCCCTCGCCGTCCTCCCCGGCCAGGGCAGCCGCCGCGAACGCAATGGCCGCCGCCCACAACGCTACGCTCTTGCCCATCTCGTCGCCCCCTTTCCTATGTGCCCTCCCGAAGGTATCATCCTCCCTCCCGAAGGTTCCAATACCTTCGGGAGGGTACGTGGCGCGGATTACCCTCCCGAAGGTATTGGAACCTTCGGGAGGGGGTGGGTTTCACTTCGCTGCGGTGATCAGGACGTTCTGGCCGCCGATGCGGATGAGCAGTTCGCCGGGGAGCGAGGCCACGCCCTGGCGGTCCTCGCGGACGAGTTGCTCGACGAGTTGCCAGTATTCGGGCGAGCCGAAGGCGACCGTGCGGTCGGGCCTCAGGCCCTTCGCGGCGTCGGCCGCGGCCTGCGAGTCGATCCACTGCCTTCCGCGGTGGAAGAAGGCCCGGTCGTTCACCTGCTGCACCGCCGCGGTCTCCACGCGGTTCATCGTCGCATCGTAGTAGTCGTTGCGGTAGTTGAGGATGGTCTGGCCGCGCTGCTCCTGGCGGTTGAAGTCCTGGTTGATCGAGCCGATACCCACGCGCGTGTTCATGGCCCGCTGCTCGAGGTTGGCCTGGGCCTGCTGGTTCAGGGCGTCGCAGCGCGTGAGGTCCGTGCCCTCGCGTGCCAGGAAGGCGGTGTACTCGGTGAGGATGCCGAACTCGGCGGAGAGGCGGACCACCTCGCCGACCAGCTCCTTGAGCTTGGCCTCCTGCGCGGCGACGGACTGGCCCGTGACCTCGGCGATAGCATCGAGGATCATCTGGGTCTTCGCGTTGCGGGCCTTCTGCTGGATTCGCGTCGGGCCGATGTCGGCCCCCAGCTCGCGGATGCCGTCAAGGAGAACGGCTATCTTGCGGCTGGCCCACAGACGCGGCACGAAGGCGTTGCGCGTCGTCGCCTTGCCCAGGTCGAACGCGAACGGGAAGGCCTGCTTCTTGCCCAGGTAGTTCCCGCTCACGGAGAAGGTAATTGGCTGGTCGCCCACGTATTGCCCGAGCACCACAAGCTGCTCGCCCTCGAAGAGGTCGGGCAGCCTGCCCGGAATGACGTCGAGAACCCGACCGGGGGCTGACACGTTGTCGGGACCGACGACCTCCAGTTTGGTGTCGGCCAGCACGGGGCCGGCCAGCCTTTTGAACACGCTGGACACCTTGACCTCCACGTTCTCCTTGGGGAGGACGAAGGTGGACGTGGCTCTGGTTTCGAGCGCCACGCGTTCGAGGAGCGCGGTATTCACGTCGGCGCCCACGCCGAAGGTGAAGACGCGGCGGCTGTGGACGTTTGCCTTGCGGGCGGCGTCGCGGATGGCCACCTCGGCGGTCTGCCCCACCGTCGGCAAGCCGTCTGTGAGGAACAGCACCATCGGCAGGAAGCCGGCGGCGGGTTTGGGACGGAGGGCCTCGATGAGCGCGTCGTGGATGTTCGTGCCCCCACGGGCATTCACGCCCTCAAGGTACTCGCGGGCCTTCGCCACGCTCTCCTTCGTCTTGGCCACGGGGCGGTCGGCGAACTGGCTGACCTGGTCGTTGTAGGCGATGATGTTGAATGCCTCGCCCTCGTCCAGGCCGGCGAGCACCTGGAAGGCGGCCTCACGCACCTGCTCGATCTTCTCGCCGTTCATCGAGCCCGAGCGGTCGAGCACAAGCGTCACCTCCCGCTTGATCGCCGGGGCGCCCTCGTCCCGCCTCGCGGGCAGGCCCGCCAGGAGCAGGAAGTAGCCGCCCTTCACCTTCGGGTCGGGATAGGCGAACAGCGTGGCCGACAGGCCGGCCTCCTCGACCAGATAGGAGAGGCGCAAGGCCCCGGGCGCGGTCCGCGACTCCTCGGCAATCTCCACCTCCACCTCGGTCGGCGACAGCCGCTTCATCTCCAGCTTATGGCTCGGAGAATAAACGGTCGAGATGGGGGCTTTGGATTTGATCCGCACCTTGACGTTCCAAGGGATGGTGTAGTAGACGCTCTCGGTGCGAGGCAGCACGTAGTCCACGCGGCTGCCGTCGGCCGTCACCAGGCCCTCGTAGGTGAGCCGCACGGCCTGCTTGTCGCGCGCCTCGACGGGGAAGACGCTGGAGCGGACGAGGCAGGAGCCGACGAACTCCAGGAGCGCGGGGTCGCGCATCTTCGACACGATGCTCTGGTAGATTCTGCGGGCGTCGTCCCTGGCCAACACCTCGGCGGTGGCCTCCGCGGCGGCGCCCTGGAACGTGAAGCCGCGCACCGCCACCCCCTCGGGCACGGGCACGAGCAGCTCGGCCTCCTGCCGGGCATCTGTGGGGTTCATCAGCGCGATGTCGAGGCGCGTCGTCGCCACGCGCTCGGCGATAACCACGTCGGCCGCCACCTCGGTGATCTGCACCGGCTGCCGCGCCTCGCCGGAGAACACGCTTCGCTGCGGCACCACGAGGTTGGAGGCCAGTGGCCGCGCGCTCCGCATGCTATGGCCCGCGATGCCACCGGCCTGAGCCACCGCGGCGCACCCCAGGGCTATCAGCCAGCCGATTCCACTCTTGCGCACTGAGCTCATATCACACCTCCTCTGGCCGGCCGCGTGCCGGCCGCCGCGCGCATATTCTACCCCACCGCGGCCCAGAACATCGTAAACCCTTTGTAACAAGGCCAGTTTGACCCCACCA